>JAIBBZ010000027.1 GCA_019694435.1 Pirellulales bacterium | reverse complement strand
GGCAACTCGCCCACCGGCTCCCAGACCAGCTCGTACTGCAACCCGGCCAACGCCTGCGGCCGGCTCGTCACCAGCGGCCTAAAGTCGGCCGCAGCCGCATTCGTAGCGGCGGCCGGCTCGGCCGCCGGCGCCCGCAGCGGCAGCCAATACGACCGCCGACCATACGGATACGTCGGCAGCGCAAGGCGTTTGACGCCGGCACCAAAAAACTCTTGCCAATCGATCTCGAACCCGCGCACCAGCAATTCGGCGATGACCGCCAGGGCTTGCCGCCACTCGTCCGCAGTTACTTGCCGGCCAACCGCGGTGTACGAAGCGCTGTGCGCAGGCGTAGCGAACTCGGCTAGCGCCGAAGGGCACCAGGCGGCTAGCGACGCTTGCAGCACCTGCGGCAACGAATCGATCCGACACCGCAATTCTCGATCGACAGACGATGCAGCGAAGCCCGTATCGGGCAACTGCTCGTAAAACACCTGTGAACCAGGCAGAGCAGCCGGAGATCGTTGGGCAACCAACAGCAACCGATCGTGCAGTTGCTCGAGATCGCGCGCGATGATCGCCAGTCGCACGGGGAGCTGCGCCCGACCGGTGCAGACGGTGAAGCAGGCATCCGCGAACTCGCCCGGCGCGAGCTGCGAAAGCCGGTCGGCATGGCTTTGAGCGAGCGATTGCAGGGCCGTCGGCGAACGCGCAGACAAAACATACACCAGCGGCAATTCGCCGGGCCGCCGCGAAAGCTGCGTTGCGGGAGCCTCTTCCAACACCACGTGGGCATTGGTGCCGCTGAATCCAAAAGCGCTCACCGCCGCGCGCCGCGGTTGGCCGGCCGATTGCCACGCCAGGGATCGATCGTTGATCAGCCACGGCGAGTCGACCAGCCGCAAATGCGGATTTGGGGCGTCGACATGCAGCGTGGCCGGCAACGTGCGATGCGAGAAACACAGCAGCAACTTGATCAAGCCGGCCATCCCGGCGGCCGCTTCGCAATGGCCGATGTTCGACTTCACCGAGCCGATGCGGCAAACCTGCCGGTCCGTGGCGAATTGACGGAACGCCGCGGTCAGCGCCTCGAACTCGATCGGATCTCCCAGGGGCGTACCGGTACCGTGCGCTTCGAGATAGGAAAGCGACCGCGGATCGATCGCGGCATCGCGCCAGGCGGCCGTCAGCACCCGGGTCTGCGAAGAAGCGCTCGGTGCGGTCAGACCATTGGTGCGTCCGTCGTTATTGACCGCGGTCCCCTTGATCACGCCGTATACGCAATCGCCATCGGCCAGCGCCTGCGCCAACGGTTTCAGCAGCACGACTCCGCAACCCTCGGAAGGCACGAAGCCGTCGGCTGCGGCAGCAAACGGACGACAGTGCCCGTCTGCCGACAGCGCGCCCATGCGGCGGAAAGCGCGGAAATTTTCCAACCGCAGATTCAAATGCACTCCGCCGACGAAGGCCTGCGCGCATTGCCCGGATCTCAGGCTTTGCACCGCCAGGTGCAAGGCCACGAGCGCCGAGCTGCAGGCCGTGTCGACGGGCAGGCACGGGCCGCGTAGATCGAAGTAAAACGCCAACCGCGAAGCAATCGTCGAAGGCGTCGAGCCCGTGGCCCAGAATTCGGCGGTTTGTTCGACGTCGCAATGACTCAAGTAATCGTTCGTGCCGACGCCGACGAACACACCGGTGTTCGATTGGCGCAGCGCGTTGCCGCCGTAGCCGGCGTGTTCTGCCGCGTGCTGCGCGACCTCGAGAAACAATCGTTGACGCGGGTCGAGATATTGTGCCTCGAGTGGCGTGATACGGAAAAAACCGGCGTCAAAGGCATCGACATCGCGGAGAAACCCACCCCGATCGCGTGGGTCAACATCGAACGGACCGCGCAATGCCCGAGCCAGCTCGATGCGCTCGCTCGGGACGGGGCCCACGCACTCGCGCTCTTCGATCAACAGCCGCCAATACTCGTCGGCATTCTGCGCACCAGGAAAACGGCACGCGTAGCCGATCACGGCGATGTCGGTACGCGCCGGCTGGTCGTGGGTCACCGTCGCATCCAACGGCGACGGAGCCGGCCTGCTTTCTGCACGCACAGGGGCGCTAGACATGCTGAGCGACGTGGCGGGGACGGCGATCGCCGAAGTGGGAGCAGATCCTTGCAAGGCCTCGTGCACGGCGTCTGGGTGCGCCGCGAGCAGGTGCCCGGCCAGTGCGGCGAGCGTGGGGTGATCGAAGGCGACGGACGGAGACAGCCCCGGCACTCCCAGCTCGCGTCCGACCGCGTCGAGCACTTCGAGCAGCATCAACGAGTCGACGCCCAACTCGACAAACGCCGCGTCGACCACGAGCGACTCGGGCCGCGAACGACTCACGCGCGCCACGATGGCGCGCAGCCGATCAACCAGTAGCGTACGCAACTCGGCCGGCGGCGCCGGGCCGGACGGCGGCACGATCGGCGGCTCGGCGGCACCGTGCACCGTGTCAGGCTTCGCCTTCGACGGCTCGACATCCATCGCCGACTCAACGGCGGGCCATTCGGCCAGCAGCAGCTCGTGATCGAAGTAGCTGTCTGTCGGTACGGGGAAGTCGGGAAAGACCTCGACACCAGCAAAACCAGCGGCCTGCAAGCCTCGCCGCCAGGAGGCTGCCGTGAGCAATGGTCCGATGTCGCGGTGCTGGTCGTCGGTGAACTGCCACCAGCCCTCGGTCAGGCCAAACGTCAATTCGCCCAACCGCAAGGCCCGGGTCGCCTCGAGCAGCACCAGCAACCCGCCCGGTCGCAAGAGGCGCGCCGCATATTGCAGCGAACGCACCACATCGCGGGTAGCGTGGAGAACGTCGGCCGCCACGATCACATCGAAGGCCGCTGCGTCGAAACCCTGATCGATCGGATTTCGTTCGACGTCGAATCGACGAAACTCGATCCCGGCCTGCCCGGCCAACGCCAGCTCGGCCCGATGCACCAGCGTGGGCGAGATATCGGTAAACGTGTAGCGCACGTCATGCCCGACCAGTGCCGCAAGCAGGGGCTTTGCTGTCGCTCCCGTGCCGGCGCCAATCTCCAAGATCCTGAGCGGCTCGCCTTGCGGCTGGCGCGCGGCACGCGCGACGAGCACTGCGGCGGCGACCTGCCGGAAATAGTCGGCGAACGGTGCATCGCGGTAGAGTGTCTCGGCCTCATCGGCCGCCGCAGCCGGAAAGAGCACTTCGAGCACTTGCCGCCTGCCGACCAGCAGATCGGCCAGGCTGCTTCCCGCGCGATGCAAGAAGCGCAGCAGCGGGGCCACGTCGGGAAACCGCACCGTGAGCGCGCGCAACTGGTCGTCGGCTGTCAGGCTTACTGGCAGCGTGCCGCCCTCGATGCGGCCCGTGGCGTCGCGGCGCAAGAGATGGTCTGTGACCAGCAAATCGATCAGCCGAGCAAATGCGCGACGTAGCGGCGGTACGATCTTCAGACGGTCGCTCAGTTCGGCAATCGTGGTGCCCGAATACAGCCCGCGCCAGCCATCGAGCCGCGCTAGCGCTTCGACGATGTATTGCCGGCACAAAGCGTCGATCAGGGGACCGATGCCGCGATACCGTTCCAAAGCCGTCGCGAGCATCGACTGTGCGCCGACCGAAGCGGCGCGCGCCGCGGCCACGGTCATCGACCATGCCGGCGCAGGCTGCATCGCAACCGCGCCGAGCACACCCAACGGGTCGTGACGCTGCTGCGGCGTCAGCCGGATGACGGCTAATTGCGGCTCGTCGCAGGCCAGCGCCGCTGCGAAGGCCTGGACACCTGCCGACCGCGGAATCAGCCGCGTGCCGCGCTGGTGCATCAGCCGTAGATACGCCGCCGACGCCGCAGCGGCGGTGCCTTCCCAGGGGCCCCAGTTCAACGCGACGGCCGGCAACCCAACGGCCCGGCGGTGGCGCGCGAGCGTATCGAGCGCCGCATTCGCCGCGGCATACACGGCATGACCGCGTTCACCTTGAATCGACGCCGTGGATGAACAGAGGACGAAGAAATCGAGCGCCAAGCCGCGCGTGGCCTCGTGCAGTTGCCATGCCCCGATCGCTTTGCCGGCCAGCAGCTCGCCGATCTGCGCCGAGGTCTTCGTGCAGAGCAGCGCGTCTTGCATGCGCCCGGCCGTATGCACGACACCGTGCAGGTGCCCATGCCGGGCAAGCACGTCGGCGATCGCGCGGCGCAGCGCGGAACCGTCGGCCACGTCGACCTCGAGTTCCTCGATCCGCGCTCCGCGCTCGGCCAGCGCCTCGAGACGCCTGCAAACGGCCGTCCCGGGCTGGGGGCGGTTGCTTCCCAGCAGCACGATCGTGCGGGTCGAAGCGCCGGCGCCGACAAACCATTCGGCCAGATCGAGCCCCATCTGGCCGAAGCCACCGGTAATGAGATAGACACCATCGGGCCGCAATCGGGCAGTGCCGGCCATCTGCGCCGCGTCGACCGCGAATGAATACGGTTCGACCGAACGCGTCCAGCGCCGCCCATCGCGAAGCAAGATCAGCGGCGCCGCCTGCTTGACTTGCAGCTCGGCCAACAACGCTTCGGCTCCGCACTGCGGCGTCTGCGATTCGTCTTCGACGTCGATGGCGCGCAAGGCGAGCCGCGGCAATTCGCCGGCTGCGACTTGTACGAGACTCGCCAGGCTCGCTCCCCAGGGATTGAACCCGTTGGGCGCAGCGGCAAACGCGTTCCAGGTGACCACGTACGAAGGCGGCACCGGCCCTGGCTGGCGATCCAATGCTTGCAGATACCTGGTCAATCGCTCGATGTGCCGACCGAGCAGTGCCGTTGCTTCGGCCGTGTTCGAATCGTCGTGCAACAGCGTGCAACTCGCCACGTCGACCACGGCGGCAACCGGCCGCGACTCGCTGCGCAGGGCCTCGAGCACGGCCTCGGGCGCCGCATCGGCTGCGATGCGCAACACCGCCGCGCCCGTGGCTTCGATGCGCGTCACCAGCGCCTGCCCCAACGCGGTCTCGGCGCCCCACAACAACCAGACTCTCGGCGCGAGAGCACAGCGAGCCGGCTCGGGGGCAGGTGCCCAAGAGGGCCGATAAAACCAGGAGCCCAGCTCCTCGTCGAAGGACGGCTCGGCAGGCGCCTCGACGACGGGCTCCGTGGCCTGCGATGTCGCCGAAGCTTCCTCGAGAGACACCCAGTAGTGCTGCCGCTCGAAGGGATACGCCGGCAACCTCACCTTGCGATACGTTCCGAACACGGCGGCCCAATCCGGGGCCTCGCCGGCCAGAAAGCGCTCGGCGCAACCGAGCATCCGCGGATCGAGCGACGCGCGGTCGAGCCCCGTCTCGATGTCTGCCCCAGCGCGACGCAAGGCGGTCAGCAACGCGGCCCGAGACCGGGCGACGAACACCCGGCGCTTCGTCCAAAGCGGACGGCCCAGGGCGAGCGTCGCACACATGTCCCAGAGATCGACCGCGGGTTCTTCGGCCAGATAGGCGGCTAGACGGCGGCAGCTCTCGGCCAGCGCCGCGTCGCTGCGAGCCGACACCGCCAGCACCGGCACCGCGTCCTGCCGATCTTCGCGCGCTGCCGGGGCGGGCGCCTGTTCCAAGACCACGTGGGCATTGGTGCCGCCCAGCCCAAACGCGCTGACGCCGATGCGCCGAGTGCCCGTGGCGGGCCAGTGCCGCGGGCGATCGGCCAGGAAAAACGGCGACTGTTCGAAGCGCGCCAGCGGATTGGGCTCGCGCAGGTGCAAATGCGGCGGAATCACCTGCCGCTCGAGCATCAGCACGGCCTTGATCAGCCCAGCGATCCCCGCGGCTGCCTCGGCATGGCCGATGTTCGACTTGACGGAACCCAGCGCACAGGCCTGGCGCGGCGCGGCGTCGCCAAACGCCTCGACCAGTGCATCGACTTCCAACGGGTCGCCCAACGCCGTGCCCGA
Organism: Pirellulales bacterium; assembly: GCA_019694435.1. NCBI lineage: Bacteria > Pseudomonadati > Planctomycetota > Planctomycetia > Pirellulales > Pirellulales bacterium. Next base: position 73,519 of record JAIBBZ010000027.1, on the reverse strand, counting down.
GCCGTGTGCTTCAAGGTATCCCAACGAAGCCGGCTCGACCCCTGCACGACGGTAAACGTCTCTGAGCAGCGCTGTCTGCGCGGGCCCATTCGGCGCAGTCAATCCATTCGAGCGTCCGTCCTGGTTCACACCCGTGGCCTTGATCACGGCCCGGATCTGGTCGCCTGCCGCCCGGGCGTCGCTCAGCCTTCGCAGCAAGACGAGCCCGACGCCCTCGGCGCGGACATAGCCGTCGGCCTGGCGATCGAACGTCTTGCAACGGCCGTCGGGCGCGAGAATCCCGGCGCGCTCTGCATTGAGGTACGACTCGGGAGCGAGCAGCAGGTTGACGCCGCCGGCCAGGGCCGCGTCGCAACGCCCGGCGCGGAGCGCTTCGGCCGCCTCGTGCACGGCGACGAGCGACGACGAGCAAGCCGTGTCGATGGCCAGGCTGGGGCCGTGGAAATTGAATTGGTACGACAGCCGATTGGCCACGATCGCCAACGCGTTGCCGGTGCCGACGTAGCGCTCGATGCGTGCCGGCGTGCGGAGAAAGCGATAGAGATATTCGGCGTTGCTGACGCCGATGAACACGCCCGTCGCGCTGTCCCAGAGCTGGCGTCCGGCGTAGCCGGCCGACTCGAGCGCTTCTTCCGCTACTTCCAACAGCAGTCGTTGCTGCGGATCGATCAGCGTCGCCTCACGCGGCGTGATCCCAAAGAACTCGGCATCAAAGCCGGCGACGTCGGCGAGAAAACCGCCGTACAGGGGCCATGCCTCGTCGCGTGGCGTCGAGCCCCACCGCTCGCGTGGGACCTCGCCGATCGGGTCGACGCCCGCGCACAGGTTGCGCCAAAAATCTTCGAGTTGGGCCGCGCCCGGAAAACGGCCTGCCATCCCGACGATGGCAATCTCCTCGCCTTCTCCGATCGACCCGGGCGCGCGCTCCTCCAGCGGCGCGACCTGTTCGATCGCGGCACCAAAGTGGGCTTCGAGTTCGGCCAACTCGTCCGCCGTAAGCGGCTCACGGCCTTCGACTTCGACGAGTTGCCCGTTGGCTAGACGGACAATCCAGGGCACCTAGCGCATTCTCCGCATGACCCGCGCTACGCGACGACCAGTCTTCAATACTAGGACATCGCTGCCCGACCGTCCCTGTTCGCCATGATCCTCCCGCTGCTGAGAACCGTTTTGATCGCCCCAACCGTTACCGGACAGTTCATCTTGGCTTCCGGCGATGCCTCCGTCCACCGGCATGGCGGCCGATTCGGCTGGCACGCCGCCGGCCGGTTCGGGGGAGGAGGTCCCGGCCGCGGCCAGCGCGTCGGCCGGTAGCCGCGAAGCGACGTGCTCGGCCAGCCGTAGCAGGGTCGGATAGTCGAACGGCAGCGTTGCCGACCAGCGACCGCCGAACCTTTGTTCGAGCCCCCTCATCCAACGGATCGCCAACAGGCTGTCGAGCCCCAAATCGAGGAAGCTTCGCTCGCCGTCGAGCCTTGCGGCCGGCACACCGAGGGTTTGAGCAAGCGAATCGCGCAACACGGCAAGGGCCGATTTGCTCGAAGCGCCCGACGCAGCAACCGGGCCAGTGGGCAAGACCGTAATCGTGCCGGTTTGGCCCGCGGCGGGAGTCGCTTCCGTCGCGTTTCGCCCGGCGTCGAGTACCAGGCTCGAGCGACCATCGATCAACGCGTCGGCCAGCAGCCAACAAGCGCGTTGCGGATCGAGAGCCGCAGGCCCCGCGTCGCCGCGTTCGCGAACCAACTCGGCGCCCATCCCGACCTCGGCCCACATGCCCCAGGCCACGCTCAACGTCCGCCGGCCTTGCGCGCTGCGCCATGCCGCGAGGCAATCGAGTGCGCGGTTTGCTGCCGAGTAGGGGCCCTGCAACGCGTTGCCATCGAACCCCGCGACCGACGAAAAGTAGACGACGAACTCAGGAGGTGCTGCGGCCAGCGCGCGGTCGATCGCCAGCGCTCCGGCCAGCTTCGGCCGGACAACCGCCTCGAACTCGGCCGCTGAAGTCTCGCGCAGGCGCCGCCGCGCATTGATGCCGGCCGCGTGAAGCACCCCCTCGATACGCCCGAAGCGCTCCGCGGCCGCAGAGCAGGCTTGCGCCAGCGCCCGCGAATCGGCGACGTCGAGCGCGCGGACCAACACGTTTTCCGGCCGCGCGATGGACGTGGCCCAATCTTGGTCGACATGGCGACCGACCAGCAACAGTCGGGCGTCGTACTGCTCGATCAGCCAATTCGCCAGGTAGCGGCCGACGCCCCCCAGCCCTCCGGTGATCAAATACACGCCGCCGCGTCGGAAGCCCTGCACGTTGGACGCAAAGGGGCCCGGCATCGGGCCGACGCCGAAGGCCGTTGGCTCGAGCGATCGCATGAACCGTTGCTCTGCGCGAAAAGCGATCTCGGCCGTCGCGCTTTCATGGTCGAGTTCATCGCACAGCAGCTGGTCGACTTCGGCCGCATCGTCCGCCGGAAGATCAATTGCCTGAAACACGAGGCCGGGCTCTTCGCGCGACCAGGATCGCAACAGCCCCCAAGCGGTCGCCGCCAGCGGATCGCGCACGTCGGCATCGAGTTCGACGGGCATCGCCCCGCACGTCACCAGGACGAGCCGTCCGCCGCTTCCTGCCCGGCTACTCGTAAGTTGCTGGCCCAGTTTCAGCACGTCGAGCGCGGCCCGCAGCGACGAACGATCGCCCGTCGTCGGATTGGGTGCGAGATACACCACGGTCGACGCCGCGGCGAGCAGTTCGCCGAGTTCACTCCCTGGGCCATCGTGCGGCATCGCCTGCACTTTCGCCCGGCCACCTCCGGCATGGATCAAGGCGGCCAGCCGATTGGCCCTGCGCTGCGCTGAGGCGCTTTCCGCTGCGCAAACCAACTGCACCAGACCAACGCAACGACGTGCATCTGGCTCGAGCCGCGTGGGACGCCAGCCCATGGCATAGCATGCCGGGTCACGCGGCCAGCGGCTGGCCAGCCAGGCGTGCTCGCGCATGGTCTGGGCAGGTGCCACAGGCACGGGGCGCCGTGTGCCGGGCCCCGTCGGCGGTTCTTCCACCACCACGTGGGCATTCGTGCCGCTGAAGCCAAATGCGCTCACCCCGGCGCGCCTGGGTGCTTCGCCGCGCGGCCAAGCCATCGCCCGATCGGCCAATTGCAACGCGCTGGTGCTCAGGGCCAATCGTTCGCTCGCCCGCTCGGCGTGCAACGACGCCGGCAGCAGCTCGTGCTGCATCGCCAACAACACCTTGATCAGGCCCGCGAGCCCGGCCACTGCATCGGTGTGCCCGAGATTGCCCTTCACCGAACCGAGCCGGCAGAACTGCGTCCGCGAGGTTCGCGACGCGAAAGCCGCGGCCAGCGCGGTGCATTCGACCAGGTCACCCAGAGACGTGGCGGTGCCATGGGCCTCGATATATTGAATCGATTCGGCCCCGACGCGTGCATCGTCCCAGGCCGCCTGCACCAGCGTCTGCTGCGCGTCGGGGTTGGGCGCCGTGAGACCGTTGGTGCGGCCGTCGTTATTCACGGCCGTACCGCGTAGTACGCCATAGATCGTGTCGCCGTCGGCCAGCGCGCGAGTGAGCGGTTTCAGCACCAGAGCGGCCACGCCTTCGCCCGGCACGAACCCGTCGGCGTCGGCTGCAAACGGACGGCAGGTGTGCGTCGGCGAAAGAACGCCGAGCTCCCGTAGCGTGCGCCAGGGGCCCAACCGCAGGTGCAGATGAACGGCGCCGGCCAGAGCCATCGCGCACTCGCCGCGCCGCAGGCTCTCGACCGCCAGATGCAGCGCCACGAGCCCCGAACTGCACGCCGTGTCGACCGGCAGACAGGGGCCGCGGAGATTCATGAAATACGCGATGCGCGAGGCCACGCAAGCCGCGGTGTTGCCGGTCGCCGCGTGCACGGTGAGTTCTTCGGCCGGTACTCCGGTCAGATAGTCGTTCGCGCCGCACCCCACAAACACACCCGTCGTCGAACCGGCCAAGGTCGACTCGTCGTAACCCGCGTGCGCGATGGCTCGATAGGCAGCTTCGAGCATCAGCCGCTGCCGCGGATCGACCTGCGCGGCCTCGGCCGGGGCCATGCGGAAGAATTCGCCGTCGAAGCGATTGATATCGTTCAGGAAGCCGCCCCAAGGCCGTTCGCCCTCGACGGCGAACGAGGCATCGTACGATTGGGCGACCTGCAATCGCTGCTGCGGCATGGGCCCCGTCGCGTCGCGCCCTTCGCGCAGCAACTGCCAGTAAGCATCCAAATCGTCCGCGCCGGCAAACCGGCAGGCCAACCCCACCACGGCAATCGGCAGCGAATCCTTGCCGACGCTCGGTGCCGGCGGTGCTGGCTGGCTGCGCGCGACGGAAACCGGCGGCACGGCGGGCAGCGCAGTACCGGTCGCCTGCGGCGTCATCGTCGACAGTTCGGCCGCCAACTGCTCGACGCTCGGCGAGCGGAACACCGCGGTCATCGATAGTTCCGGCAATCGCAGTCGCTCGCGAAGCCCCGCGATCATCTGCTCGGCCAAGAGCGAGTCGAGGCCCAACTCGATAAACGGCCGCGCGACTTCGATCTCGTCCGGCTGCGCGCCGAGCGCACGGGCAAGTTCTTCGCGGACCACCGCCACGAGCCTCTGCCGCACCGCACTATCCCCCGTTGCCGGCTGGTCAGGCTCGTGCGCTTGACCCGTCGGATTGATCCGCCACAGCGGCTGTGAAGCGCGCCGCTGATCCCAGCGGTCTTGCCCCGCCGTGCGAAACGCGAGCACCCGATCGGCTGCCTGCGCCAACACCTGTTCGAGTAGCCGCACTCCCACATCGGGCGCGATCAGCCGCAGGCCGGCCGCTTCGAGCTTGGCGCGTGTCAGCTGATCTGCGGCCAGCCCCACGTCGCTCCACGGTCCCCAGGCGACGCTCAATACACTCGCGTCGCCCGCGCGCCGGCACCGGGACAAATAGGCGTCGGCCGCGGCATTCCCAGCGGCGTAAACGGCCTGGCCCGTGTTGCCGGCCGCAACCGCCAGCGACGAGAACGCCACGAAAGCGCGTCGCCCCGCGGTTCGCGTCGCCTGTTCCAGCACCTGCGTGCCGATCGTCTTGGCGCGCAGGCCGGATTGCACGCCGGCGGTCGTGACGTTGGCCAGCAGGCTGTCATACAGCTCGCCGGCGACGTGGAACACGCCATCAATGCGACGGTGTGCCGCCAACTGCGCCGCGACGAGCGAGGCGACCGCTGCTTCGTCGCAGATGTCGAGCTGTACAGTCTCTACCCGTGCACCGAGCGCCTCGAGCGCCGCGACCTGTTCCTGGTCGCGCGGGCCGTGACGGCCAACGAGGATCAACCGCGCCGGACCTCGTTGAGCCAACCAACGGGCCAGCCGCGTGCCGATACCACCCCAAGCCCCGGCGATCAGGTAAACGCCATCGGCCGGCAGTTCGAGCGCAGCGGCCGGCTTCGCGTCGCGGCGGCGCACGCACGGTTCCCACCGGCGCCCCTCGCGTGCGATGCACTCGGGCAGCGCGTCGCTACGGCTAAGCTCAGTCCACAACCCATCGACAACGCTGTCCGGTTCAGCGTCTACGGCCAGATCGACGAGGCGGCAGCGGTTCCCGGCAAATTCCTTCGCAGCCGTTCGGGCAACGGCCGCCGCCGCCGCGTCGCCTTCGCGCTCGGCGACATTGCCGGTTGTGTCCCATGCACCGCGGGTAACAAACCAGGTCTCGATCGTGGCGGCCGCTTGCGAGCGTGCGAGGGCCCGCAAGATGCCCGCGCTCCGCAGCGTGGCCGGCACGACCGCCGATTGTGCCGCCGTGGGAAGAATCACCATTCCCGTGGGACCGCCCGGCAAGGCGGCAAGCCATGCTTCGACCGCCTCGACATGGTCGGCATCGACTTCGAACGCATGCGGCCACAGCGACTGATTGCGAGTGCCCCAGAAGACGCGGGTCACACGAATGCCCGTCCGCACCAGACGCGCCACGAGCCCATCGGCAACGCGATCATCCATCTCCGAGGCGACCAGCCAATGGCCCGATAGCGAGCGAGCGCCGGAATGTTGCGCGCGTTCGACGAAACACACTTCATGGAACCACGCGTTCAGATCATCGGGCAGCGCCGCCGGCGGCACCTCGGCTGGCCGCTGTTCTGTGGCCGGCGGGGGAGCGTTGGTCGGCGGTGTGCCGATCGTATCGATCCAATACCGCTGCCTCTGGAACGGGTACGTCGGCAACTCGACCTTTTGGTAGGGCCCGAAATGGAGCGCCCAATCGACGCGCTCGCCTGCAAGGAATTGCCGCGCGAGGTCCCGGGCCGGGCTCGGTCCGACCGGCGGTGTGGCGGAAACGTCTCCGCCGGCTGCCGCGCGCAACGCCATGATCAACTCGTCGCGATTCGTGCCGACGGCGGCGAACCGGCACTTGAATGCCCGCCGCCCGAGGGCCGCAGTTGCACAAATATCGCCAAGCGACTGCTCGGGATGTTCTGACAGGTGCACGGCGAGCCGCCGACACTGTTCGCGCAGCGCGGCCTCGGTTCTGGCCGACACGACCAGCACGTGTTCGTCGCCTGGCGGCGGTGCGACGTGCCGCTCACGCGTGGGCGGTTCTTCGACGACGACATGGGCATTCGTGCCGCCAAATCCGAACGCGCTGACGCCCGCGCGACGCGGCGTACCGCCGCCCGGCCACGGCCATGGCCGATCGTTGACCCAGAAGGGCGTTTCTTCGAGCGCCAGCGCCGGATTGAGATCGCCCTGCGCGGCGTGAGGCGGCAGCGTTTCGTGCCGCAGTGCGAGCAACACTTTGATCAGTCCCGCGATACCGGCGGCCGGCTCGAGATGGCCGACGTTCGATTTCACGCTGCCGATCGCGCACGATTGCCGACGCGCGTATTGCCCGGCAAAAGCCTGCCGCAGCCCGGCGATTTCGATCGGGTCGCCCAGGCGCGTACCCGTGCCGTGGGCTTCGATGTAGCTGAGTGTCTCGGGCAAGACGTGAGCATCGTTCAGGGCCGCGCGGATCACGGCCGCCTGGGCCTGCGGCGACGGTACCGTCAGGCCGGCTGCTTCGCCGCCGTGATTCATCGCGCTGCCGAGTAGCACGCCATAGATGGCATCGCCCTCGGCCAAGGCACGCTGGAGCGGCTTGAGCAACACGGCTCCCACGCCCTCGCCCAGGACATAGCCGTCGGCCGCCGCGCCAAACGTCTGGCAGCGCCCGGTCGGCGACAACACACCAAGACGCCCCATGACGTCGAAATGCGACGCTGCCAGCCCAACCTGCGTGCCCGCCGCGAGCGCATAGTCGCACTCGCCGCGCCGCAGGCTGGCGACCGCCAGATGCACAGCCACCAACGACGAGCTGCAGGCCGTGTCGACCGCCAGGCAAGGGCCTTTGAGATTCAGGAAATACGAAGTGCGATTGGCGATCACGCTCAGCGCGTTGCCCGTGCCCACGTGCGTGGGCAGCTCGCCACCGCGCGCGAGAATCGCCGGCAGGTACTCGCTCGCCATGCCCCCGACGAAGACTCCGGTGCGCGAACCGGTCAGGGCGTCACCGGCATAGCCGGCCATCTCGAGCGTTTCCCAGGCCACTTCGAGCAACAATCGCTGCTGGGGATCCATCGCAGCCGCCTCGCGCGGGGCGACCTGGAAGAACTCCGCGTCGAAGCGATCGATCCCGGCCAGCAGCGCCGCGCGCTGGCGAACGCCCTGCATGCCTGCACGTTCGGCTGGAATGGCTTGCGCCAAATCGCTCCCAGCCAGCAAATGTTGCCAGAACTGTTCGAGCGACTCCGACTGCGGAAACCGCCCGCCGAAACCAATCACGGCGATCGCGTGTCGCTCGTCACCCGCCGAGCCGCCTGTGAGAAGATTCGCTTCGGCCCGCTGGGCCCGGGACCGCATTTGGGGTGCCAGGTGGGCCGCCAACTGCTCGGCCGTCGGAAATTCGAAGCACAATGTCGCCGGCAGGCGCTCGCCGAACCGTTCACCCAACTCGCGGGCAATCCGCGTGGCCAGGATCGAGTCGAGCCCCTGATCGACTAGCGGCCGCCGCACGTCCAGCGTGTCCGGCGCAACCTCCAGCGCCTGCGCCAGCACTTCCACCACCTGCTCGAGCAGACCGCCGCCACTCGCAATGGCCGGTTGCGCCGCCTCCGGTCGAGGCAATGCCGCAAGCAGCTCGGCGGCTTTCGGCGGCGAGACCCAATAGGGCTGATGCTCGAACGGATACGTCGGCGCCGCGACGCGACGTGCGTGCTGCCCGGCGAAACAGGCCGGCCAATCGATTTCCGCGCCCAGGGTCCAAACCAGCGCCAGCGCCGTCCACCAGGCGACGTCATCGGCGTCGGGCCGGGATTCGAATTGCGCGGCAGCCGCGACCGCAAGCTGCCGAATCTTCGCGGTCAGCTCCCATTCGCTCGGATCGCGAACACAGCAAGCGGCAAGCCGCTCCAATTGTGCGGCGCTCAGCCGCTGGAGCCTTGGTTCGACGTCACCTTCCCAAGCACGCTCGAGCGCGGCTGCCTCATCCGGCACACCGACGAAGACCAGCGAGCCTTGCAATTGGTCATGCAAGGTCCAGTCGCGCAACAACTGCAGCCGGTCGCTGAGCTGATCGACCGAGCGGGCCACAATCGCCATGCGAACGCCGTGCGCGACGCGCGTCGTCGCGGCGGTGAAGCAAAGATCGGCCATCGCCGGAACGTCTGTAGCGGCCACCGCGTCGCGCCACCGCGCGGCGAGTGCTTCAAGTGCCTGCGAGCTGCGGGCCGAGAGCACCAGGGCACACGCGCCCGGCAAAGCGGCCGCAGACGATTCGCTGCAACGACCGTCCGGACCGGGCGCCTCTTCCAGCACGGCATGAGCGTTGGTTCCCCCGGCACCGAACGAACTCACGCCCGCGCGCCGCGCGCCGACCGATGCCCAAGGCCGAAGCCGATCGTTGATGAAGAGCGGACCGGTTGCGATGTCCAGGTGCGGGTTCAAGGCCTGAATTGGTGCGTTCGGCGGAAGCTGGCGGTGGCTGAGCGCGAGCACCGCCTGGAACAAGCCGGCCATGCCCGCGGCCGCTTCCAGATGCCCTATGCGCGACTTGATCGAGGCGACGGCGCATCCGCCTGCGTGCCGGTCGCGAAACACCTCGCCGAGCGCGCGCCACTCGATCGGATCGCCCAAAGGCGTTCCCGTTCCGTGAGCCTCGAGATAGCCGATCGATTCAGGGGCGGCCCGCGCTCGCCGGTAGGCGCTGGCGAGGACTTCGACTTGCGCCTTCGGATTCGGCGCCGTGACGCCCACTTTCGAGTGGCCGTCGTGATTCACGGCCGTGCCGCGGATCACGGCCAGTACGCGATCGCCCGCCGCCAGCGCCGCGGCCAGCGGTCGCAGCACGACCATCGCTGCGCCTTCGCTGCGCACATAACCGTCGGCCGCGGCGTCGAACGTCCGGCAGCGACCGTTGGGAGAGAGCATCCCCGCGGCGGCCAAGGCACGGCTGCGCTCGGGATCGAGAATCAGGTTAACGCCGCCCACTAGCGCCGCGTCGATCTCGCCGCGCTCGAGCGCCTCGCAGGCCAGATGCACGGCCACGAGGCTCGAACTGCACGCCGTATCGATCGTCAAGCTCGGCCCTTGCAGGTCGAACGCATACGAGATGCGGTTGGCTAGCATCGTCAGGGCATTGCCCGCCGCGACGTGTGGGTCGGCCTGAGCGCCGCCGCGCCGCAGTACTTCGAGGTAATCGCAGTTCGAGGCGCCGACAAAGACTCCCACCCGGTCGCGCGCCAGCTGCGGCCGCGAGTAGCCAGCCCGTTCGCAGGCCTCCCAGGTCAGCTCCAGCAGCAGCCGCTGTTGTGGGTCGAGATAGCGTGCCTCGCGCGGGGTGATGCCAAATAGCGCGGGATCGAACCCGGCGACGTCGTCGAGCCAGCCCCCCAACGGTCGTTGCTCGTCGGCCAACCCTAGCGCTGTGGCGCGATCGAGTGGTAACGTCCGAATGGCATCGCCGCCCGCGCAGATCCAGCGCCAAAGCTCCTCGGGACTGTCCGCACCCGGGAATCTGCATGCCATCCCCACGATCGCGATGCCGCCGTTCTGCTCGCGCGCGCCTGCGATGGCGGCGACCGGCGCGACGAGTCGCGCCGGCTCCGGCTGGGGTGCTTCCGCCGCCGATTCGAGAAACGCATCGGGATGCTCGGCCGCCAGGTGCGCGGCCAGCTCGCGCACGCTGGGGTAGGTAAACAGCAGCAGCGCATCCAGTTCGAGCCGCCCCAAGGGATCGAGTGACTTCGCCACGCGCGTGGCCATCAATGAATCGAGGCCCAACTCCATGTAGTTGGCCGTCGGCGCAATTTCCGCGGGAGCAATCTCCAGCACCTCGGCTAAAAGCGCCGTCATGCGCCGCTCCAGCGCTGCCAGCGAGGGCACCGGGCTGCCGGGAGATGGCGCCGCCGTATCCGGCTGCGCGACAGCGGGCATCGGAGCTCCGCCCGTGGCACCCCCGATCGCCTGGGACTGCGTACCGATCCAGTACCGCTGCCGTTGCAGCGGTGTCGGCGGCAATTCGACGCGCCGCAAATCCGGCGGAAAACTACTGGACCAATCGACGGCCGTGCCGCGCACAAACGACGCAGCCAGCGCGGCCAGGCTCGTTACGGCCGCTTCCGAGGCGTGCGCAGTTGTCCCTGTTGGCGTCAGGTTCGTCCGCGGAACGAATCCCAGCCAGCATCGCCGCTGTTCGTTGTCATACGTCGCGGTGCCGCTCGTCTCGGCCAGCGCCGCCAGCTCTGGGTCGGCGACAAACTCGTCGAGCCGTGCCGTGAATTCCTCCAGCGAACGCGCGATGATTGCCAGGCGATATGCATAGGGTGTCCGCCCCGTCGCCAGCGTCCGGGCCACGGCCGACGCGTCGAGCGCACTGTTTGCGCGCAGATGACTCGCCAACCGACCTGCCAGCTCGACCAGTGTTTCCGCCGATCGGGCCGAAACGACAAACAAGTGCTCGGCAGGCTGCTGCGACGGATGCCGTGGCTCGTTGTGCCCTGCCGGCGGCTCCTCCAACACGACGTGCGCGTTGGTACCGCCAAATCCGAACGAGCTCACGCATGCCCGTCGCGGCACCTGGTCGGCGATCCACGGACGGAGTCGATCGACGATGTAGAAGGGCGATTCGTCGAACCGCAGCAATTCGTTGGGCGCTTCGAAATTCAATGTGGGAGGCAACTGCCGGTGCCGCATCGCCAACACGGCCTTGAGCAAACCGGCCAGGCCCGAGGCGGGTTCCAGGTGCCCGATGTTCGTTTTTACGGAGCCCAGCGCGCAGCATTGATGTGCGGGCTCGACTCCGGCTTGCTGTGTCGCCGCGTCAAACGCTCGCACCAGGGCATCCACCTCGATCGGGTCGCCCAACGAAGTGCCGGTGCCGTGGGCCTCGACGAGGCCCAGCGTTCGCGGTTCGACGCGAGCGTTGCGCCAGGCGGCTTGCAGCACCTCGACTTGCGCGACGACGTTTGGCGCCGTCAGTCCATTGGTCCGGCCATCTTGATTGACAGCCGTACCACGAACGACGGCCACGATGGGATCGCCGTCGCGCACTGCATCGCGCAGCCGTTTGAGGACGACCGCCGCCACGCCTTCGCCGCGCACATAGCCGTTGGCCCGGCGATCGAACGCCTTGACGCGACCGTCGGCCGCCAGCATGCCGGCCTGGCTGAAATTGATGTACAGCTCGGGCGTGAAATGTAGATGTGCCGTGCCGACGAGGGCCGCGTCGCACTCGCCACGGCGCAAGCTCTCGACGGCCAGGTGCAGCGCCACGAGCGACGAACTGCAGCCGGTATCGACCGCCAGGCTCGGGCCCTTGAGATCGAACAAGTAGCTCAGCCGGTTGGCGGCGATCGACAAGAAATTGCCCGAGGCCGTATAAGCGTCGACCTGCGCCGGATCGGCGATGACGCCGCGCAAGTAATCGTGCAAGCTGATGCCGACAAACACGCCCGTCGCGCTGCCGTTGAGCTGACCTCCGGCCAGGCCTGCACGCTCGATCGCCTCCCAGGCCACTTCGACGAGCAGCCGCTGTTGCGGGTCCATTCGCTGGGCCTCGTGCGGCGAGATGCCGAAGAAGCGCGGGTCGAACAGGTCCGGGTCGTCCAGCATCCCGGCCCACTTGCTGATCGATTTTCCGGGAATACCTGGCCGTGGATCGTAGAAGCCGTCGAGCGACCAGCGCTCGGGCGGGATCTCGACGATGCCGCACCTTCCGCCGGCCAGGTTCTGCCAGAATTCCTCGAGATCGGCCGCCCCGGGAAAACGTCCCGCCATGCCGACCAGCGCGACGGCATCGTCGGGCAGGTCTCCCTGCGATGCGACCACTTGGGCCGCGGCCTCGCCGCGCGGCGCCGCCACCGGCAGCCGGACTGGATCGACGCGACCGGCAAGATGCGCAGCGAGCGTCGCCACGTTCGGGAACTCAAAGGCCGTGGTCGCCGGCAGCCGTACGGCGAGCCGATCTTCCAAGTCGCGCGCCAGCCGCACGGCCAACACCGAATCGAGCCCCAGTTCGACAAAGCTCGTCCGGTCGTCCAGTGAATCTGCCGCGGTGACGAGCAGCTCTCGCAGCGCTGCCCGAATCACCTCGGCCACTTGCGCGGCGGGGTCTTGCGGCGCGACGGGGGCGACAGGCTTCGGTTCCACGGTCGGCGCCGTCGCGACCTGCGGCGGGTCGAATCGTCCGGCCGCAAGCAGCCTGCGGAGTTCGTAGCGATGGAGCTTGCCGGCCGGGGTGCGCGGAAACTCATCGGCCGCCAACACGAACACCGCGTCGACGCGCACGCCGATGGCACGCTGCACGGCCGCGGCCACTTGCTCGCGCACTGCGTCGGGCGCGCCGGGAGCCATGGCCACGAACATTACGACCCGTTCGCGACCCAGGCCCGGGTCGAAGCAGCTCGCGGCCACGACACGATCGGGGACGATGCCTTCGACGTCACGAGCCGCCTGCTCCAGATCGTGCGCGTAGTAGTTGTGACCATGCACGATGATCACGTCTTTCGAACGTCCGACGATCGCCAGTTGACCGGCGCTCAAGAATCCCAGGTCGCCGGTGCGCAGCCAACCGTCGACAAATGCGGCAGCCGTGGCTTGCTCGTCGCCCCAGTAGCCGCTGGCCAGTGCCGCGCCGCGGACCTGCACGTGCCCCACTTCGCGTTCGAGGACGACCTGATCACGATCGTCGACGATCCGCACTTCCAAACCCGGCAGGCTATAGCCCAGGTTCGCATACTCGGTGGCCACCTCGCCGGCGGCCGCGGCGACGCCGGGGGTCGCCGGCCGATCGAGTCGAAACGCGCGAAACTTTTCCGTGGGCCGCGGATAACACACGCCGCCGGCCGTCTCCGACATGCCGAACGCCGGGGCCAGCGCCTCGCTGCGCAGCCCGCAGGCCTTGAATTTGCGATAGAACCGCCGCAACGTCGCCACCGAGACGACCTCGCCACCGTTGAGCACCACCTTCAGGCACGACAAGTCGAGGTGCCGCAGCGCCGATTCCGCCACGCGTTCGCAGGCCAGCGAAAAAGCAAAGTTCGGCCCGCCCGTGAAGGCGACCCGGTGACGGTTGATCGCTTCGAGCCACAGCTCGGGCCGCTGCACGAATGCCAGCGGATCGAGCAACACTTGCGTCGCACCGGTGGCGACCGGCAACAGATGAAAACACGTCAGCCCGATCACGTGATAGAGCGGCGCCCAGGCGAGTGTCACGTCGCGATGGTCGAAGTCGTTGTGCTGCCGCGTGGCCAATAGATTGCTGATGCTGCCGGCGTGCGACACCATCACGCCCTTGGGATCGCTCGTGCTGCCCGAGCTGAACAATAAATAGGCCAGATCTTCCGGCGCCGCGTCGTGCCCTTGCGTGACGCGCGTGTGAGACTCGAGGTCCGCGATCGACCGCAATGCTGCCAGCGGCTCGCCGGCAATCTGCTCCAGCTCGGCGCGCCGCGCGGCCAGCTCTGCCGGAACGACCATCAAGGGGCGCCCCAGCTTGCGCCACACAGCCAGCAGCCGGGCCACCTCGGCACTCGCTGCGCGCGAGCCGTCGCCGCGCAGGTTCGCCAGCGGTCCCTGCACCAGGGGCAACGGCGCCGGCACGATTCCGCCCAGCAAACACCCCCAGAACAGCGCCACGAATTCCGGGGTGCTGCGCGGCAACAGGATCAGCCGGTCGCCCGCGCGTAGCCCCAAGGTCCGCAGCGCCGCGAGCCGCCGCTCGGCCTCGGCGAGCAGTTCCGGATAATCGAGCCGCTGCTCGCTGCCGAAAGCGTCGAGGAACACCACGCCGTGCCCGGGGAAACGCTCGGCCGCGCGGCGCAGCAACCCCGGCAGCGTCTGCGGATCGCTCGGCGCGCGCAGCAGTTCGGGTCCGCGGACCCAGGCAAGTCGTCGTTCTCTGGCGCGTGGTTCAGACATGGAAACGGTTGGTATGAACGGTCGCGGACGGCCGACCCAGCGCTTCCCTTCGCCCTCTGGGCGCATCCAATCGCGCGTTTACTCTCCGGCAACCCCCTCACGCGAGCCGCCGCGGCAGTGCCGGGCATACGCGTCGTCGGCCAGGGCCGGCTGCAGACAGGACGTGTGAAACACCTGCAACAACTCGAGCTTCGACACGCGCCGCACGAGCTCCGTCAGGTAGCCGTGCATCCGCGTACTGGTGCACAAGGTGGGCACCCCCAGGTCGCGCCTGAGGAAATCATAGAGCGGGCGTAAATGGCCCAGCTCCTCGGCGCGGGGGTTTTCGCAGACCAGGTTCTCGCGCCGCCCCTCGTGAGCGCGGATCAATTCGGGCGGCAGGGTCGCCAGGTCGAACGCCTGGCAACAGGCCAGGAGATGCGCCGCGAGGCAATAATCCGTGTCGGCGGCCAGATCCAGCGCGGTCCGCGCCGCGGCCAGCCCCATCGACACGATGGCCTGGTTTTCCTTTTCGGCCGACAGATACGTCGTCGAATGGGGACCCACGCGCTGGTTCATCTCGGACAACAAGGCGTCCATGTAGATCTCGACACCTTGGAAGCCCATGTTGTCGGCCGGGTGCGAGCTGAGCGGAATCACGTGAGTGGCGATGAAGCGTTCGCGCACCGTCTGGCTTTCCGTGGCGCTGACGATGTGGTCGACCCCGCGGATCAGGAACTTGAACTGGGCGTGGACCAGCCGGGCCAGCGAGTGGAACGATAGCTTCAGCTTGTCCATGTCCCTGGCCACGGTCGAACCGAGGAAGTTGCCCCCGGAGACGGCGAATTGTCGGGTGCCGTCGTTCAGGATCAAAGGATTGTCCGATGCGCCGTTGACCTCGATTGCCAGGTCGTGCGCGGCCCCCATCAGCACGTCATATTCCGGCGCTAGGTGCTGAGACGCGCAGCGGAACGGATACGTCAGTTGCCACAGCCGGTATTCGTGGGCCGGCGCAAAGCCGACGACGTCGCCCTTCGGCACCAACCGGTCCGAGGTCGAGTGCATCAGGTTGAAGATCAGCCGGGCCGAGTAAATCTGTCCCAGGTGCGGCTTCACCTCGGCGACGAACGGGTGATACGACTGCAGCGTGCCGCGAACCACGCAATTCGCCAGTGCCGTCAGCGCGATCGTCAGGTAGTACGCGTTGAACGCCTGAACCACGGCCAGGCTCCCCGCGCCCGCGGCCATCGAGGTCCCGTTGACTAGAGCCAGGCCTTCCTTGGGCTCGAGCCGGAGCGGTTCGAGCCCCAGTGCCGCCAGGGCCGCGCGCGCCGTGGTGCGCTGTCCGCGATGCCAGACTTCGACCTGCGCGTCGTCCTGGGCCTGGATCGTGGCCGCTAGATAGGCCAGCGGCACCAGGTCGCCCGACGCGGTCAACGACCCCTTGGCCGGGATGATCGGGACCACGTCTTCATGAACCAATCGCACGATCAGCCGCATGACGTCGTGTCGCAGACCCGAGACTCCGACAAGGTTCGATGCGACTCGGGCCAGCATGGCGGCGCGGACCACTTCCGGCGGCAGCGCGTCTTGCTTGCCGCTGACCAACAGGCCGTCGATCAGCACTTCTTGCTGGCGGCGCAGTCCTTCCTGGTCGAGATGCTTGTTGAAAATGCCGGTGCCGCCGAAGCCGGTATTGACGCCATACACCACGCGTTTTTCGTCGAGCCATTGCTGCAACCGCGCGATGGCCGCGCGGTTGGCGTCGACCAGCGGCCCCGCTTCGACGATCGAGATGGGCAACGGTGCCAGCGCCCCGGCGTGCCCTGCATGGGCCGCGCGATAGATTTCGCCAAGGCGCAGGGCGCGGCGCCCCAGCACGAGTGGATCTTGCCGCCGGACATCGTCCAGGAAGCCTGCCAACACGTCGTCGAGCGTCGCGTGATACCCGACCAGCGGGGTGGTCTCCATCATGCGACAATCGTCCGAAAGGCAACGAGAAGACAAAGACGGGAAGCGGCCGCGGCGCGGCCGCCAGGCCGGGTCGATCTCCCCAGATCGGCGCGCAACTGCCGGCCAAATCCCGAGTATAAACGCGCCGGCGGAGGTTCCCAACGAATGGCACCCCGCCCGACCGGCCGCACCCGGACGGCAGGTGGCGTTGGAGCCGCTCGCAGCGATCACACCGGTTGCGCGGCGCGGGCAGCCTTGCGCGGCCAGCGGCTCAGAGGTCCTCGTCGATCGGCTGGGGCTCGCGTTGCCGCTGCTGAGCCCGGCTGGGATCGACCACCCGGTCGATGACGAACGGCGGACGCTTGCGGATGGTTTGCAGCATCCGTAATTGATACTCCCCAAGCACTCCCAGCATGATCAGCTGCACACCGGAGACGAGCAGCAGGATCACGATCGTCGACGACCACCCGGCCACGAGGTCGCGGCTCCCCTGCCACCAGGAGATGACGATCGCGCAGGCATAGAGGAACCCCAAGAGCGCCATCATCAACCCCATGACCGAGACGGCGCGAATCGGCTTGTCGGAAAACGACACGAACAAGTCGATGAAATAGGTGATCTTCTTGCCGAACGTCCACTGCGACTTGCCGTAGTTCGGGTCGCGGGCCACGCGGTCATATTCGACGTAGGCCGGTTGAAACCCGGTCCATAGCACCATGCCGATGCCGCCGTTCGGTTCGTTGATGTCGGCCAGCACGTTGAGCACCTGCCGGTCGATCAGTACGTAGTCGCAGCCTTGCTCCGGGAAATTCGGCAACCCGTAGCGGCGAAACAGCCACCAGAACGCTTGCGAAGTAGCCTTCGTCAGCCACGGATCGACCCGGCCGCGGCGCGTCGCCAAGACGACCTTCGAGCCCAATCGCCATTGGGTCAGCAATTCGCCGATCAATTCCGGCGGGTCCTGCAAGTCGGCCGAAATGGCCACCACGCAATCGCCCCGAGCATAGGCGATGCCCGCGCTCGAGGCGGCGTTCGAACCGAAGTTGCGCGCCAACCGCAGCGCCTTGATGCGGGGATCGGTCTGCGCGAGCTCTTCGAGCACCGGAAACGAGTTGTCGTGGTGCGAGCCGTCGTCGACGAAGATGAACTCAAACTGCTCCGGCTCTTTGTCGGCCATCGACTGCAAACGGCGCAGCAATACCGGCAGGCTCTCGGCGTTGTGATAGACGGGCACGATGACCGAGACGGTGCGCATGTCGGCAAGGGCCTGCAGTGGCGTTCCCCCAGAACGAACGGGCCGCTCCCTGCCCTAACCTGCCATCGTAGCCGCCCAATCCAGCCTGAGGGAGCGTGTCACCGGCAGAAACCCGGCCGCCCCGGCGCCTCGCAGCCCGCATAATTCACACCGGCAGTCGTCGGCGCGCGGTCGCCGGCCTTAGAGCAAGCGACGGAAAATGTATTCGCAGCGCCCGAACTTCGCGCCCGACTCCTCGGCAAACCACAGAATGGCCCGGTTCGTCACCTGCGTACTGCCGTACGAATGCTGGGCTCCCACGCCCAGCAAGTGCAAGTTGACCTCGGGGCCCAGCTTGCCCATCCATCCGGCGAACTCGGGCGACACCGCCGAAAGCACGCCCTGCACGAGGTTCAAGCCCCAACGGCCCCATTTCTCGCGGTGATATCGGTAAGTGACCAGTGCGCCCGGCTCGGGTACGTCGGGCACGATCACAACGTCGGCCATTTCGCCGCGGACCGATTTTTCGACCCAGATGGCCATTAGCTGCGCCACCTTGGCCGCATCGAGCGCCGGGTCCGCGTGGAACCGGTCGTAGATGTTGACCGTTTGCGCGGCGGCACGGGCCAGGTGCGGAATGTCGTTTTCCACGGCCTTGCGGACCGGCAATCGCTCGACGAGCGGGGGCGGCTGGATCTGCCCGTGGTGGTAATACCGCGTCTCGATCAGGGCAAAGCCCAGTTCTCCGAGCGCCCGGATCGTCGCCAGGTCGCGCGGTTCGACCGTGGCGAACACATAGCGTATGCCGCGCGCGGCAACTTCAGCCAGGAATTGCTCGAGCACGGGACGATAGTCGGCCAGCGGCCGGTGCCAGGGCGCTTCGAGTGGCAATACCGCGTTGAGCCGGGCCACGCCGAGTCCGAAGAACTCGCTGTCCCACGGCAGGCGCTCGGCGCAAACTGCCAGCGAGCCGAGATCGTCGAGCGGAGCGACAAACCGCAGGTCGTCGTCAGCCGGCAGCTCGGCCGTCAACTGTTCGGCGTAGAGGGCGCGGTCGCCGCGCCGGGAGATGCCGGGCACATAATCCAACGGGCTCCAGGGCGCGTGCGCGGCGAGCACTTCGCGCGCGGGCGACAAGTTATCGCGGAGGCTGCGCAGACGGGCCACGGTCGTCCCCCGTCGATTACCAGTAGTGCGCCTTGTGGCGCCGGAAGTATTCCACGGTGCGCTGCATTCCCGCGTCGAGGCTGGTTCGAGGCTCCCATCCCAGGTAGGAGCGAATCTTCGTGATGTCCGAGTAGAAGTCGCCGGGCTCCTGCGCCTTGCGCTCCGCGGAAAACGGCGTCAATTGCCAGCGCCCGGAGCCGGCGGCGCGAATTACCGCTTCGGCCAGCTCGATAAACGTCGTCGGCCGATCGACGCCGACGTTGAACACCTGGCCCCAGGCATTCTCGCTGGCCGCGGCCATCAAGATCGCCTCGACGCAATCGTCGACAAACAGCAAGTCGCGCTTGATCTGGCCGTCGCCGAACACCGAGATCGTCTGGTCGTCGATCGCCAGCCGCACGAACCAGTTGGCCACGCCGTAGCGCGAATGCAGCATTTGCGCCCGGGGGCCGTAGGTGTTCGTAATGCGCAGCAGCACGCTGCGCACGTTGAACACCAGGTGGTAGGCCTCGATGATTTTTTCGGCCGCGAGGTTAGTAATCTCGTAGATACCCAAGGGCATCGTCGGGGCCTGCTCGTTGACGGGCAGCGACTGCGGGCGGCCATATTGCCCGCGCGTGCCGGTGTAGATCACTTTCACGCCCGGGGCATGATGGCGGCACGCCTCCATCAGCACGGCCGTGCCCTTGACGTTGATGTCGATATCGGGGAACGGGTCGGTCAGGCTCATGATGTGATCGACCTGCCCGGCCAGATGAAACACGAAGTCCTTGTCCCGGACCAGGTAGTTCATCACGTGCACGTCGCGGATGTCGCAGAAGTTGACCGTGACGCGATCGGCGATCGGCTCGACGTTGAACAGGTTGCCGCCGTACCCGGGAATCATCGCGTCGGCGATGGTCACCTCGGCGCCCAGCTCGACGAGCGCGATCGCCAGGTTGCTGCCGATGAACCCCATGCCGCCGGTGATCAGGCACCGGCTGCCGGCCAGCTTGTCACGCAAGGCCTCATTCACGCGGGACACTCCGCCAGGGCCTCGTGGACCGCCTGAACCACGTAATCGACTGCCGCCTCGCTCAGCCCGACGTACAGCGGCAACGACAGCACTTCGCGGGCCGCCGCTTCGGTCTCGGGCAAGCTGCCGGCGGCGTAACCGAGATCGACATACGCCGGCTGCAGGTGAATCGGCGTCGGGTAGTGCACCAGCGTCGCCACGCCCCGCTCGGCCAAGGCCGCGGCGATCTGCGCCCGCTGCGAGTGGCGAATCACATACAGGCAATAGGCATGCTCATCGCCGGGCGCCACGTAGGGCACCAGCTCCGGCGGCAACTCGCGCGAATAGCGTTCGGCCAGCCGCAGCCGGGTGTCGTGATGTGCGGCAAAATGTTCAAGCTTGACCTGCAGGATGACCGCTTGCACCTCGTCGAGCCGGCTATTGAACCCTCGTTCCTGGCAGCGGTCGCGCGTCGCCTGGCCATAGAACCGCACGCGCCGCACGCGCTCGGCCAGCGCGCGATCGTTCGTCGTCACTCCCCCCGCGTCGCCGCACGCGGCCAGATTCTTCGTGGGATAAAAGCTATAGGCTGCGGCACATCCCCACGAGCCGACGGGGCGTCCGGCGTGGCGCGCGCCGAGCGCTTGCGCACAATCTTCGACGAGCAGCAGCCCGCGATCGCTGGCCAATTTCGACAGCGCGGTCATGTCGGCCGGGTGCCCGTACAGGTGCACCGGCAAGATCGCCTCGGTGCGGGGTGTGATGGCGGCGGCCGCGGCTGCGACGTCCAGTGCATAGGTCCGCGGATCGATGTCGGCGAACACCACCTTGGCCCCGGCGCGTTCGACCGCGCAGACCGTCGGGATCGCCGTGTGCGCCACGGTGATCACCTCGGCGCCGGCGCTCACTCCCGCTGCACGCAGAGCCAATTCGATCGCGTCGGTACCGTTCGCCACGCCGATCGCGAACTCCGATTCGACCTGCCGCGCCAGGGCATGTTCAAAAGCCTCGGCCTCGGGGCCCAGCAAGAACCAGCCGCTCTGCAGGACGCGCGTCACGGCCGCTTGAAGTTCGGCAATCAGCTCGCGATGAACGGGTTGTAAATCGTGGAACGGAATCTTCACGCCGAATGCCGCAAGCAAGAGGAGGCCCCCGCGCGCGATCGTATCCCCCTTGGACCCGTCGTCGGGCCCGCGCGCGTGGGTGCCGCCATTATATCCGACGCAGGGCACGATCGATCGGCCCCGGCCGGCGGGCCCCCGGGCGGCCGGCAAACCGCCGCACAAGGTCGGCCCGTAGAATCGCTACAACCCGTCTCTCCAAGAACGTGCCGGACGGCGGGCGTTCAGGAAGCAGGCTTTTCTTGCGTGTAGCCCAGACGGTTCAAAAGGTCGCCGACACCCCGCTTCAGCCCATCGACGGCGCTGTCCTGGATGATGTCCTGCTTGTCCGCCTTGACGATGGCGGCCACCAATTGGCGACGTTCATTCCAATCGTTGGGCGTGAACTTGCGGACGTCGATGTAGGAGTCGGCAAAGGTCGCCTCGAGCTTGGGGACGAGCACCAACCCCTCGTTCGTGTTGACCACGTGGTATTTCAAGCCCACGTACACACCGGCGCCACCGAGAATCATGCCGAACATTAAGTTGCGAATCGCGCTCATGGCCCGAAGCTCCTTCCTGGATAAGGGCGGCGAGAATCTACCGCCCCGGGACGATTTGGCCAACGGGAACCGCGAGTGCAGCGGCGGAGCGCGCCAGCATCCGCGCGCAGGCACGCCTTGCGTAGCCGCGTTGACCCCCTCGCGGTGACACCCTACAGTACGCCGCCCACGACCTGGACCCTGCTCTTCTTACGCCGGCGCACCAATTGGGTTCTGACACTGGCCGGCTGGTTCTCTCCACACTTCGACCATGCCCCGAATGGATGCATATTGCATCGGCTGGGACCTCGAACACCCGGAGGTCGAGCCCTGCGCGCTCGACGACGTTCAATCCTGGAACGCCGCGCGCGTGATCTTTCTCGCCTACTCGGCCATCGAAGGCCTTTGGCGCAGGGCTGCGGGCCGTCCGCTCAGTGTCTTCCGCAGCCCACGGCTGGAGCACGAATGCTGGCGCGAGTTGCACGACCTGATCGGCCGGATGCGCGCGTACCTCGATCGAGGCGGGCTGCTGTTTTGCCGGCTCGACCTGCCTGAGTCGCGCTGCCGCGTGGCCGATCCGCCTGGACTGCCCGATTTTCCTCCCGGGAGTCAACTCAACGCGTACGAGGCTCTGGCCACGGTCGATTCGACGTTTGCGGCGATCGCAGCGACCTGTGGGCGCCTGCTGCAATCGCGCCTGGTGCGTCACACGACCGGCCACGCTCTCGACGGCTACCTCGAGGCGTACGAGCGCACCTTTCGGCCGGACGTGGCCCTGCGCGAATTGCCTGCCGGCTGCGAACCGCTGGCCTCGACCGGAGATGGACTGGCATTGGCCGTCGCGTCGGATTCGGTCGTCTGGCTACCGCCGCTCCGTGTGCCCGATCCCATCGGCGAGGGACAGCTCTTACATGCCGCCGCCATGCGCATGCTCGGTCGCGATGCCCTCGATCCGCGACGCCCCGTCTCGATCAACGCCGACGACGCCTCGTTGTCCGCCCGAGAACAGCAACTCGCCTGCAAGATTGCCCAGCTCGAAGCACAACGCGCGGCGCTGCGTGGTGAGCGCGAGGCCCGCGCGTGGTTGGTCCAGCAACTCGACCACCCTCGAGCCGCCGAGGACGAACTGTTGCGCCGGGCGCGCGTGCTGTTGCACCTCGACGACTCGGCCGCGCTGCCCGGCCGTCCGTGCAAGAATGCACCGTCAATCGCCACCCGGCAGCGTGCAGTTTCTTCAGTGCTTCCCGTCGATCTGCGGCGTGCCTTGGCGGCGGCCCTAATTCATCCCCAGTGCGATCGAGCCTTGTATCGCTTGGAGCGGTCGTTGCGATCGCTGCCGGACGGTTGGCGATTCTGCCCTCAAGAAGTGCTGCTCGAACCCGAAGAAATTGCCGAGTTTGGGGTGACTCAACTCCGCGGCCACGGCAACTAATGGCTCGCTTCGTCGTGCTGCCCCGCCTTTGCACGAGTCGACTTAAACATCTTTGCGGCAAGCACTTGGATTCGAAACAGTGGTGCGATCCGGCAGTCCGGAAGCTGCCTGAGAAAACCTGGCGGACCAGGCGTTATAGCCAGCGAGCCGCTCCGCCTTGTACTTTGGGGACGCTTCTGGCCCCGAATTACACCACACTTCGAGGCTTCGTAGATCAGCCATGATTGCCACCCGCCGCCCCATCCGCCGGCCCCAAACCGCGGCAGACGCCCCACCCAGCGATGGGCTCTGGTCGCGCAGCTTTGCCTCACTGGTCATCTCGCAGTTCTTCGGCGGATTTAACGACAACCTGTTCCGCTGGCTGATCATTCCGATCGGCAAGGAATATTTTCCTGAGCATACCGACACGATCCTGGCGATGGGGCTGGCGTGCCTGGTGTTGCCGTTCTTGACGTTCGCCGCGCCGGCCGGTTACCTGGCCGACCGTTTCAGCAAGCGCAACGTCATGATCTGGAGCAAGTTCGCCGAGACCATCGCCATGCCCATGGGCGCGGCTGCGATCTACTTCCAGAACGTCTACCTGATGTTCGGCGTGTTGTTCCTGCTCGGTGCGCAAAGCGCTTTGTTCACCCCGGCCCGGCTGGGCTGTATGCCGGAGATCATCCGGCCCGAGTTGCTCTCACGTGCCAACGGCATTCTGGGACTGATCACGGTCTTCGCCGTGGCGACCGGCATGCAGGCCGGCAGCGCCCTCTACGACCTGACCAAACCCTACGGCGTCCACAACCAGTGGATCTCGACCCTGGTGGTGGTCGCGGTCGGCGTGTTGGGCTGGATCGTGGCCTACGGCATTCGCCCGCTGGCCCCGGCGAACCCCACGCGCACCTTCCCTTGGAATTTCGCGCGCCACACCCTGGCCGACCTGGTCAGCGTGCAGAAGAACCGGGTGATCGGCGCGACCATTCTGCTGCTCGGCCTGTACTGGGGCCTGGCCTCGCTGGCCCAGATCAACGTCGATAAATACGCCACGCAGGTCCTGCACCTCGACCAGAAGTACGTCACGATGCTACTCGGGGCGCTGACCTTCGGCGTTGCCGTCGGGAGCGTGTCGGCGGGGCTGATGTCGGGCAAGCGCATCGAGTTGGGCATGGTCCCGCTCGGCGCGTTCGGCATGGGCTTCAGCGCGTTGTTCCTGTGCCTGAACGACAGCTCGGGCGTCTGGGCCGCGTGGTGGTTGTTCCTGCTCGGTGTGAGCGCCGGCATCTTCGACGTCCCGCTCGAGGCTTTTCTGCAGCATCGCAGCCCTCCGCAGACGCGCGGTTCGATCCTCGCGGCCTACAATTTCGTCGCTTTCGCGGCGATGATCATCGTCTCGATGCTGTTCCCCGTGATGACCAGCGGCCTGCACCTGCCCGGTGCCGGAGCGAAGCTGCTGGCACTCAATCTCGATGGCGGCCAGATCTTCCTGCTCATGGGCATTGCCACCACGCTCGTCGGCATCGTGTTCTGCGTGGTGGTGCCCACGTATCCGATCCGCTTCTTGTTCTTGTCCACGGCACGACTGTTCTACCGGGTGCGCATTCGCGGCATCGAGAACATTCCTGCTACCGGCGGCGCGCTGTTGATCTCGAACCACGTCTCCTGGGCCGATGGCATCCTGCTGATGCTCTTCTGCCCACGTAACGTGCGCATGGTCGCCTACGCTGAATACATCGAGCGCGGCGTCATGAAATGGCTCGCGGCTCAGTTCGGCACGATTCCGCTACGGCCGGGTGCCGGGCGGCGGTCGATTCTCGAATCGCTGTCCGCGGCCCGTACTGCGGTGCGCCAAGGAGAATTGGTTTGCATCTTCCCCGAAGGTGGTTTGACGCGCACCGGCGCAATGCAGGACTTCAAGCCGGGTGCGATGGCGATTCTCAAAGGGGCCGACGTGCCGGTGATTCCGGTCTACCTGGGGGGGATGTGGGGGAGTATCTTTAGCTTCTGGGGTGGGCGTTTCTTCTGGAAACTGCCCCGACGCTGGCCCTATCCGCTGTCAATTACCTTTGGTAAGCCGCTGACGGCGGTGACGTCGGTCGAGGATATGCAAGCCGCCGTAGCGGCCCTGCGCGAAGAAGCCCTGTCGGAACACAAAGCCATGCAAGACCTCACCGAACCTTCGAGCATCCCGCCCCGGGCCTTTTTGCGGAATTGCCGCGCCAGCATGAAGCGGGAAAAGCTCGCCGATTCGACCGGCCAATCCATGACCGGCGCCGACATGCTCGTCCGCGCCTTGATCTTCAAACGCCTGCTGGAGCGCGAGGTATTGGCCGCGGACGAGAAGTACGTCGGTCTGCTGCTCCCCCCATCGGGCGGCGCGGTATTGGCCAACGTCGCCTTGCCAATCAGCGGCCGCGTGGCCGTCAACCTCAACTACACGGTCTCGTCTGAGATCATGCAGTTGTGCATCAATCAGTGTGGCATCAAGCACGTCCTGACCAGCAAACGGGTCATGTCACGGCTGAACCTCAAGATCGACGCCGAGATCGTCTATCTCGAGGACCTGATCACCAAGGTCACCAAGCTGGACAAACTGATCTGCGCCGCGATGGCGTATGCGATGCCCCTGTGGCTGCTCGAGCGTGCCCTGGGACTGCACAAAATCCAGCCCGACGACGTGCTGACCGTGCTGTTCACCTCCGGGTCGACCGGCGAGCCCAAGGGCGTGATGCTGACCCACCGCAACGTCGCCTCGAACGTCCTGGCCATCGACCAGGTGGTCAAGTTGAACGAGCACGACGTCGCGCTGGGCGTGCTGCCGTTCTTCCACAGCTACGGCTACACGGCCACGATGTGGACGATGTTGATGCTGGTGCCCAAGGCCGCTTACCACTTTTCGCCGCTCGAGGCCCAGGAAGTCGGCAAACTCTGCAAGAAACACCACGCCACGATTCTGATGGCAACACCGACGTTCTTGCGGGCCTACCTGCGGCGGTGCGAGCCGGACGATCTGAAGTCGCTCGACGTGGTGTTTGCCAGCGCCGAGCG
This sequence comes from Pirellulales bacterium, assembly GCA_019694435.1. Classification (NCBI taxonomy): domain Bacteria; kingdom Pseudomonadati; phylum Planctomycetota; class Planctomycetia; order Pirellulales; species Pirellulales bacterium. The sequence continues at coordinate 47,640 of JAIBBZ010000027.1, read as the reverse complement.
GCTGCCGCCCGACCTGTGCGATGCCTACGAGGCCAAGTTTGGCACACGTCCTGTAGAAGCATACGGTGCGACCGAAATGTCGCCCTTGATCGCCCTGAACGTACCGGCCAGCCGGCGTTCGCCTGGCGACGTGCGCGGATGGCGCGAAGGCTCGGTCGGCATGCCGATTCCCTGGACGGAAGCCAAGGTGATCGATCCCGATACGTCGGAACGTCTGGGCCGCAATCTGCCCGGCATGTTGCTGCTGCGCGGCCCCAACGTGATGAAGGGCTATCTCCACCGCCCCGATCTGACGGCGCAAGTCGTCAAGGACGGCTGGTACGTCACCGGCGACATCGCCTATGTCGACGACGACGGCTACATCCACATCACCGGCCGCCTGAACCGCTTCTCGAAGATCGGTGGCGAGATGGTGCCGCACATCAAGATCGAAGAGACGATTCAAAAGCTCATCGGCGCCGACGAAGAGCACCTGACCGCCGTCGTGACGGCAGTGCCTTGCCCGAAAAAGGGCGAGCGGCTCGTCGTGTTGCACACGGCCCTGAGCAAGACACCTCAGCAGATTTGCCGCGAGCTGGGCGAGACCGACCTGCCCAACCTGTGGATTCCCTCGCCGGACAGCTTCTTCGAGGTCGAGGAAATCCCGGTGCTCGGCACCGGCAAGCTCGATCTCAAGGCCCTCAAAGACCTGGCCCTGGAACGCTGCTCGGCCATCGAGGCCCGGTGAATTGCCCGGTGCGGTCCAGCCGGCGGCAGCAACCACGCGCCGCACGGCTGGTTGAACTTACCGCGGGGCGTGGGCTCACTCGCCCCCGGTCTGGTTGGGCGTGATCCGGGCGGCCAGGGTCCGGCGCTGATCGCCGCGGGCAGCCACGCGTGCCGTGACTTGCACGAACCGGCCCCGCAGCTCAGGCGACACGTCGGTCAGCTTGGCTGCCAGGCGCTCCATGCCGCGCGGATTGGCCTCGGCGGCTCGCGACAGGCTCTGCACGAACAAGGACGTCTGCTCGAAATTGAAGTCGGCCACCTTGCCCACGAGAGGCTGAAACGTCTTGGCCAGCAGGTCGAGACTCACCTGCTCGAGTCGCATGAACACGTGCAGCCGGCTGCAGACATAGTCGTAGCCATGCTCGTCGCGCTGGTAGTCCGATTCGAGCAACAGCACGCAACTTCCCCGGACAGGCTTGGGAAACATCGGCCCGTCGTAGGTGCCCTCGCCGTAGACGACGCGGAGATGCTGATCCGCGTAGACGACGTGCACCTCGCCCAGGGTCCCTGCGCCGTCGGCGGCGCGAAACATCCGCTCACTTTGCCGCTCGAGCGTGATGTCCTCGAGCCCGAGCAGGTGCCAGATGTTGACCAGGATCTCGGGATTGTCGACCGTGAACTGATAGAGTTCCGGATCGCAACGGATCACTTGCGTCGGCATCCGCCGGAACAAGCTGGTCTTTTCCAGGACCGTTTCGATGCGCGCCTGGTCGCGGCGCGCGATCTTGTCCCACGGAATCAGCTCGATCGCCGCCTCGCGGGCAGCGCGGCTCGAATTGGCCCGGGCCGGATTGTCCTCGGCCTGGACGGCGGCGACGGCCAACAGCATTCCACACCCCAACATCCACGCTGCCAACCACTGACAGCGGCGGCCGCTGGCAAAACGGCGCGCAAGCGGCTCAACCGGCGCGCAGGCTTGCGCCTGCCGCCTCGGCGTAGCGAACACCATGCTATCCCCCCTTCCCGGACATTGCGGTGCATGGTTCACCAGGCTTAAGGCCGCGCCTGACCGACCGGTCTCGGTCGTGGCCGCCGCGTGTCAAACCATGCCGACGTTAGGGATGATTCGGCTCGAATCGATCCGCGGGGTCAGCGAATTTCGGCCGGTTTTATTGATTGTGCTAGCTCGACGCACCGGCGCCTTGGCCTTGCCGCGCTGGCCGCTTTGCGTTTACATGCCTGACCTTTCTCGAGGCTGTCCGGAGAGATCTGTCATGGGCCCCGTTCTCGACCGGCCGCGGTGGCAATTGCTGCTCGTGCTTTGCGGTGGCCTGGCAACCGGCCTGGCCATCGCCACGGCGTTCACCTTGGCCCGACGCGACGAGCTCATCGCCGCGCAGCTTGCCGCGGCCGTGCCCAATGCCTCGGCCCCGCGCGGCGAAGCGATGTTGGCGGCGGCTGACGATCTCGGCGCGCCGGCCGTCGACGTGTTCGTCGCGGCGCTGGCAGCGCGCGATGTCCACGTGGCCCGCGCCGGTGCCGCGCGATTGTGGTCTGCACTGCGCGGCTGGGAGACGCTTCCAGATCACGAAGCCATCCGGCGCATCGAGCGGCTCACCGCGCGGCTCTCGGCCGTCGCGCCCCGGCTGCAAGGCGAAGCACGCCAGTCGGCCGTCGCGCTCACTTCGCGGCTGTTGACGTGGCCGGTGCCCAATTCAAAGCAGCAGGCCACGCGACATGTGACGGCGTGTGCCAACTTGCTGCGGTCGCTGCAGCCCAAACGGCTACCCGTCCGCACCGCCACACTTGCCAGCCCCGGCCCCGCCGTGGCTACTTCGGCCCGCAACGACTCTCCCGCCACGGCGTTTGCGGCCTCCATCAATCGGCTCACGACAGGTCAGGTTCCCGGCGGTGGTTTGCCCTTGGGCGAAACGACAGCCGCCGGACAACTGGCCGATGTCCGCGATCCGACGGGCGGGAGTTTTGACGGCCCCGCTCCCACGGATGGCGAGCCACCCACCCGGCGTACGCCATCGCGCGTTCACCCGGCGTCTCTCGTGCAGCGCGAGGCCTCAGAAATGGACCCCGTCGCGCCGCAGATCTTTGAGGAAGCCGCCGCGATTCCCTCGCCCCAAGCCGCCGAGTCGGTTGACCCCCGGTCGATGACCAGTCTGGAGCTTTGCCGCCGGACCTATGCCGCCGACACCGCGGTCGCAGCCGCAGCGACAGCCGAATTGACGCAACGCGGTCTCGAGCCACACGTGATCGAGCTGGGCCGCAAACTGGCCTCGCCCGACTCGGCCATTCGCCGCGAGTGGACCGAGCAGCTCCCGCAATTGGCCGGCTTCGATGCGGAGCCCTGGTTGCTCGAGCTTTCGCGCGATGCCGACCGCGAGGTCCGTCGCACGGCCCTGGGCATCCTCGCCACGATGCCTGGCAATCGACATCGACCGCGTCTGGCCGAAATGGCCGCCCAGGACCCGGACCCGTCCCTGCGGGCACTCGCCCAGCAATTGCTCGGCCGCTAGGCAGAATTCCGGCGGCAAGGCCTGTAACAACCCGGCCGAGCGTGCGCTGAGATGCGTGGACCGCCGCTGTCGCGGAAGCCCTCCATCCCACACTCAGCGCGGAGCGCAACGTCATGGCAGCCCATTTGCCGGTTACCCTGTTCGAGCAGTACATGCTCGATGACGACACACAGGCCTATCCGATGGTGTTCTTCCTCCGCAGTCGCCTGCGGGGGCGGCTGGTACGCGAACATTTCGAACAAGCCTTGCGGCAGGCGATTGACCGGCATCCGCTATTGCGTGCGGTGCTCCAGGACCACGGGGGCCAGACGACGTGGCTGCCGCTCGAGAACGAGACGCCGGACCTTCACTGGTGCGAAAGTGACACGACCGGCTTTGGCCCCCGGTCGGCCCAGCGCCTCGACCTGCGCCGTCAGCCGGGCTTGCGCGTGTGGGTCCAGTGTCTGGACCAGGAAACCACCGTGCTGTGGGAATTCCATCACGCCTGCACCGACGGCACCGGCGGCATGCAACTCATCGAGGACACGCTCGTGGCCTATGCGGCCGCATGCGACGCCCCGGGCACGGCGCCTGCCTGGCGCACGCTCGACGATCCGTCGCTGGAATACCGCCGCACGTTCGGGCTCGACCGCATCGGGCGCATCGCGCGCTTGCCGCTCGACCTGCTGGGCGCGTTCGGCGTGGCCCAGTTTTTCGCGAATCGCCCTCGGGCCTTGGCTGCGGACCGTCCAGCGCACGCTCCGGCTGACGACGCCTGTGGTGGCCCCAGCACCCAGTCACACACGTTTACGGCGGTCGAGGTTCGTCGGCTGCAGGCCGCCTGCGCCGAACGCGGCGCGACGATCAACGACGTCTTGATTCGCGACCTGATGACCACGCTCGACGCCTGGCAAGCCGAAAAGACGCCGCACGAGGCGAATCCGTGCCTGCGCATTTCGGTGCCCGTCAATCTTCGCCAGGATCGCGCCGCCGCAATGCCGGCCGCGAATGTCGTCTCGATGGTGTTCGTGGATCGGCGTCCGCGTCGTTACCGGCCGGCCGCGCTATTGGCCAGCATCCGCCGCGACACCTGGTTCATCAAGCGGCTGCGATTGGGCCTGGTGTTCATGCTGATCCTGCAATTTTTCGCCCGGATCACCCGCGGCATGGGCTGGCTGCTGGGTGGCTCGCGCTGCCTTTCGACCGCGGTGCTGAGCAACCTGGGTGTGCAATTCGATCGCCTGCCGTTGCGATACCAGGGACGACGCGCCGTCACCGGCAACGTCGTGCTCGAACAAATCGAGTTGCTGCCGCCGCTGCGACGCCTGACCCGCGCAGCCCTCGGCGTGGTGACCTATGCCGGCGAGCTGACGCTCTCGCTGCACTACGATGCTTCGTGCTTCGACAGCTCGTCCGCGCGCATCCTGCTCGATCGCTACGTGAGCACCGTGCGTGCCAACAGCGCCGTCTGGCCAGAGCTGGTCGCTCACCCCGCTCCGTCGCGGAAAGGCACACGGACGGTGCCTTCGCCGGCCTTGGCCCCGGCGGCATAAGTGCCGCGTCCGTCGGCGGAGATCAGGCCGTTTCTTTCGGCACTTCGTCGAGCAATTCGATGCGCACGCGTTCGATCCGCCGGCGCGAGACGTCGATGACGGTCAACTTGACGTTGCCCACGACCAGCGAATCCCCGACGTTGGGGACCCGCCCCAGCGAGCTGAACACGAAGCCGCCCAGCGTGTCGAAATCGCCATCCTCGGCCAGCGACAGGTGCAGCCGCTGGTTGATCTCGTCGATATGCACCCGGGCCAGCACTTCCGAGGTCCGCTCGTCAATCTGCTTGATGCCGTCGACGATGTCCTCGTCGTACTCGTCGACGATCTCGCCGACGATTTCTTCCAGCGCGTCTTCGATGGTCACCAGGCCGGACACCCCACCATATTCGTCCAGCACGATCGCCATGTGGTTCCGCGTCCGCTGAAACTCTTGCAGCAGATCGTCGACGCGCTTGGTCTCAGGCACGAAATAGGGCTGCCGCACCAGCGTCGAGAGATCGAGATCCTGGTCCGGGGTGCCTTTGGCGAGTTCGGGCAACAGGTCCTTGGCATACAAGATGCCGACGATGTCGTCGCGGTTGCGATCAAAGGTCGGAATCCGCGTATGGCCCGAGTCGATGATGATCCGCAGCGCCTTGGGCAGCGAAATCCGCAGTGGCATCGACACGACGTCCGTACGCGGCGTCATGATCTGCGAGACATCGGCGTCGCGCAGCTCGATGATCCCCTCGATCATCTCCCTGGCATCTTCCTCGAGCAGTCCTTCGCGGTGCCCCTCGGTGACAATCGTGCGAATCTCGTCCTCGAAGGTTTCTTCGGTCGGTGGCTGTGGCTGCCGGCCGGCAAAGCGATGCACGATCACGTCGACGATCCGCTCGCCGAAAATCACCGGATACAGCAACTGGGTCAGCAGCTTCCAAAAGGGCCACGTCGCATCGAGAAACGGTTCGGCCCAGATGCGGGCGAGCGCATGGGGCAACCAGACTTCGAGCAAGAGCAAGAGCAACGCCCCCGCGATCGCAGCGACGATCAATTGCACTGAGCTCGGCTGCCCGGTCATTGACTGCCAGTCGAGCGACACGGCGCCGCAGATCAACGTGGCCGTGGCGATGACTTGCAGCGCCTCGGCGGCGACGGCCGTCCGTTCATGCTGCAGGAGAATTTCGGCCAACCGGTTCTGGTGCCCCGCGCGTCGCGCGACTTCCTCGAGACGGTGCCGGGAAAAGCTCCGCAGCGAACGCGCGGCCCAGGCTGCGGCCAGTGTGCCCAACGCGCCGGCGATCGACAGGCCCAACGCGAAATTCACCGGGACCTCCGTGGGCGCGATTTTGGCCGGCGCCGCCGGGGCTTGGTGGCGCGGTCCCCCGCGCCGGCCGCTGGTCGCGGCGGAGTCATACCCAATTGGGCCAGATAGAACGCCTCTTGCTTGCGCATTTCCCGCGTGGCTTTCTCGCCCTTGTCGTTGTATCCGACCAGGTGCAGGCAGCCATGGATCACGTACAGGGTCAACTCGCTCGCCGCGTCCCAGCCGTAGTCGGGGGCATTGGCTGCCGCGGTGTCGGCACTGACGACGATCTCGCCTTCCAACCGTTGCGGGGATTGATGCATCGGAAACGTAATCACGTCGGTCGGATAGTCGTGATCGAGAAATGTGCGGTTCAACTGGTGAATTGCCGGATCGTCGACCACCGCCACATTGACTTCGGCGACCGCTGGCCCCTCGGCCGACAATACGGCCCGCGCGGCCGCCTTGAGACGCGGCACGTCGATTTCGGCCGCGCACCGGACCACCACGTGCACGCGCAGCTTCTGCGACGAACTCCGGGGTGGGCTCGGCGGTTGCGCCGGGCGTTGTTTTGGGGGCGGGCTCTGCCCGCGGCGGTCTGCGGCCATCGCGTCGCTACGCCGTCCGTTGTTGGTCGGGGTATTTGACGCGCGCATGGTATACGGCCGTCAGGGATTTGATCAAACGGTTTTCGACCGTTCGCAACTGACGCAAGGTCAGGCCGCATTCGTCGAATTGCCCGTCGAGCAGCCGCTTCATGGCGATCTCGCGGACCAGGCTCTCAATCCGCGCCGGCGTCGGCTCGATCAACACCCGACTGGCGCTCTCGGCCGCGTCGGCCAGCATCAAGATGGCCGCTTCGCGACTTTGCGGCTTCGGGCCCGGATAGCGGAACGCGCTTTCCTGCACCTCGTTGCCGTGCTCGCCTTCGTTCTGCCGAGCGCGATTGTAGAAATACTCGACCAGTGTCGTGCCGTGATGCTGTTCGATGAAATCGATGATCGATTGGGGCAAGTGGTGCTGCCGCGCGAGGTCCGCACCGTCCTTGATGTGCGCAATGATGATCAACGTGCTCATCGCCGGTACCAGCGACTCGTGGCGGTTCGCCTCGGCGCCCTGGTTCTCGACAAAATACCCCGGCTTGAACATCTTGCCGATGTCGTGGAAATAGGCCCCCACGCGAACCAGGAGCCCATTGGCGCCGATCGCTTCGGCGGCCGCCTCGGCAATCGAGGCCACGTTGATCGAGTGGTTGTAAGTGCCCGGCGCACGGCGCACGAGCTCTTGCAGCAGCGGATGGGCCACGTCGCCCAGCTCGAGCAGGCTGATGTCGGTCACGACGCCGAACAGGCTCTCGATGTAGGGCAACATCCCCGTCATCAAAATGCCCGAGGCAAGTGTCCAGCCCGCGTTGCGCGCGGCCAGGTAGAGCATGTCCATCGACAGCGGCTGCCCTTCGAGCGCTGCCTGGACGAGCGACAGCGCGGCGGCCACGAGGGCCGCGACGAAGGCCACTTTGGTGATCTTGCTGCGGCTGCGAATCCGCGTCAGCAGCAAGATGGCCGTGCAGCTCGTTCCCAGCAGCAATAACAATCCGCCGATTCCCGAGCCGATCTCCAGGGCCACCAAGAGCGAGACCCCCGCCGCGATCAGCAGCGCGATCTCCTGGCGATAGGAAATGGCGAACGTCATGCACATGAACAGCACGGGCAGCAGCTCGGCGCGATAGGGATCGACAGCCGCCATCCGCGCTGCGCCTACGCCCAGCAACACGCCGCCAAGCAGCAGTCCCAATCGGCTCAGGTTGTGAAACAGTTGCTTCTCACGCTTGACGACGAAGTAGCCGATCAGCACAAACAAACCGCCGATGGTGCCCAGCACGGCCAGCGACCGCACCGCGTGTTGCAGGGTGGTCAGCGATGCAAGGTACGACTGGTGCTCGAGCGCCAGCACGTCCAGATCGTTGGCCGTCAGGGGCGCGGCCGCCTTGGCCAGCGTGCTGCCCGCCTCGTAGGTGACCAGCACCTCGGGTTGCTGTGCGGCGGCCAGCTCGCGCTCACGCTGAGTGGCCGACAGGTCGATCTTCAGCGTGCTTTTCAACTCGCGCAGTCGCGGCATGAGCCAGGCAAATGACCGCTCGGCGACGACCGTCGAATCGAGGTTGATCAGCAGGCTTTGCTTCAAGGCCGCGCCATCGCCCAGCAGCACGTCGCTCAGCTTGGCCACGTCGCGTTCATTCGGGGCCCCGTGCGGGTAGACGAAGATCTCGTCTTGATTGCCGTCGGTGTGTTCCCGGGGCAATTGATCGAGCAACCCGTGGCGTTCCCACGAAGAAAATGCCTCGGCCAGGTCGCTCTGAAACTTCTCCAGCACCTCGGGCCCGGAGAACGCAGCGCGGAACTCTTGGAATGCCTGTTCGCGTACTTCTTCCGCGGGGGGTACCGCGTCGGGCGCGGCTGGCGGTTCGAATTCGCGCCACAAGCTCGGATCGACGTCGCTCAGTTTTTCCGCGCTGATCACGGCCTGGACCTGGTTGCGCAGTGCACTGCGCAACTGTTCCAGCGTCTCGGGATTCTGCTCGTACACGTAGCGCACCCGGCCCCGCGCCACCTGGCGGGCCGCGTCGGTCGCCGCCTGATCGGGCTTGCGGAACGCGACGCGCGACACGACCTCGCGTTGCGGCACGTAGCCTTCGCGATAGCCCAGCGGAGGTGCCCAGCCGCGCATCACCACCCACAGCAGGAAGGCCGTGAGCACGCACAGCCCGACCCGCAACAGGGTCGAGCCGCGGCGCAACTCGCCGAGCGTGCGGCTGACGCGGCCGGGCGGGAGTTCGAGCGCGGCGACACGTTCTGATCGGGTGCGTTTCGAGCCGCCGTTACTCATATTCTGCGCGTTGGCTTAGCGCCCTCGTTTTGGCCGCGTGGGAGGATCGTCGTCTTCGTAGGCCCGTACGATCTCCGTCACCAGGCGGTGCCGCACGATGTCGGCCCCGCTCAAGAAAACACAGGCGATCCCGTGGATGTTCTGCAGCCGGCGGATCGCGTCGTTCAGCCCGCTGAGCGACTTCTGCGGCAGGTCGATCTGCGTCGTATCGCCCGAGATCACCATCCGCGAGCCGCGCCCCATGCGGGTCAGAAACATCTTCATTTGCCCGACGGTGGCGTTTTGCGCCTCGTCGAGAATGATGAACGAGTCGTTGAGCGTCCGCCCGCGCATGTAGGCGAGCGGAATCACCTCGATCACGTCCTGATCCATGTAGCGCTTGATCAGGTCGTAATCCATCATCTCCCGCAGCGCGTCGAGCAACGGCCGCAGATACGGGTTGATCTTTTCGTGCATCGTGCCCGGCAGATAGCCCAGGCTTTCTCCCGCCTCGACTGCTGGACGCACGAGCACGATCTTGCGAATCCGCTCCTGCCGCAGCGCCGAGACGGCCGCCGCCACGGCCAGATAGGTCTTGCCGGTGCCCGCGGGACCGACGCAAAACACGACCTCGTGATCGACAATCCGGGCCAGGTACTCGGCCTGCCCCGGGGTGCGCGGGGCTACGCGCCGCCCGCCGCTGGTCGCTTCGAGCGGCGGCTGATCGACGACGGCCGGGTCTCCCTGGGCGAGGGCCAACATCCGGTTGACCTCGTCGGGATCGATGTTTCCGTACCGCTGGACGTGCTTCTGCATCTCGGTCAGCACTTGCGTCGCCTGGGCCACGGCGGGCCCTTCGCCCTCGACGTGAATCGTGTCGCCTTGGGTGAAAATGCGCACCGCGAGCGCGTCGCGAACTTTTCGCAGGTGTTGGTCTCTGGCGCCGAACAGCGGTAGCAGCGCTTTCGAGTCGACCACCGAGATGGTTGATTCAACCATGAAGGTGAGCCGCGGCTTCGTTTGCCCGGCTCCCCTGGGACTAGCTAATGGGTACCTACAATTTATACCCCACGCAGCCTTCGTCGCACTAGCGCGACCAACTGCACAGTCAGAAACCCTTTCCCAACAACCAGTTCAGGCGTTTTCGCCGCCTGCTATCCCGCCGGGCCAAACACCCAGAAAAGCCATGCCACGGGCGCGGCATAGAGGATCGAGTCGAGCACGTCGAGCACGCCGCCGAAACCCGGCATCCAATTGCTCGAGTCTTTTTTGCCGGCCTCGCGCTTGAGCATCGACTCGGCCAGGTCACCGATCACGCCGGCGGCCCCGACAACCAACCCGAACGGCAGCCACCGCCCGATTCCCCAGGCGATTCCCGGCGGCCCGGTCGCCTGGACCAGCGGGCCCAAGGCGAGCCAGGCCCCCAGGCAACAGCAAACCAATCCGCCGGCCAGCCCTTCGATCGTCTTGCCTGGGCTCAATTTCGGCGCGAGCTTGTGCCGGCCGAAGAGTCGTCCAAACGTATAGGCCCCGATGTCTCCGAGTTTGACCACGATCACGACCGAAGCGAGGGCCACGACCCCCATGGTCCCCGGCCGCACCAGCCGCAGTTGCGCGAGAAAGCTCAGCAAATAGCCCGAGTAGAGCACCGCGAACAAGGTGCTCGCGACGCGGGGAACTGCCTGCCCACACCCGTCGAAGCACACCACCTCGTACGCCAGCGCAGCAACGACGATGAGGGCCAGGACCGCCGCCGACCACCCCAAAGGGCCCAGCAACGTGTCGGGCCAAAATACCTGGCCCCACGCGCTCGCCAACACCAACGGTGCGCCCAGGTACACGAGTGCCACGCGGGGCGCCGCATGCCGCGCGGCGACCAATTGGACCGTCTCGCCCGCCGCCAGCAATGCCACGACGATGCCCAGGGGCATCAGCCACGCTCCGGGCCAGGTGCTGCGGGCATCGAGCCAACAAAGCGCGGCAAGGCCCGCTACGAACATGAAACCCAGCAGCAGTCGCCAGCGGAGCATAGCGGAACCTTAGTCATCACTCGCGCACGCCGCCGCGAGCTTTCGGTCGAGGAACTCCTCGGGGCGTGCTTCCGGGCGGCTAGGCATCGTGCAGACCGCCATAGGTTCGGCGCCGCTGGGCATAGTCGCCGATGGCCTGATCGAAATCGGCCTCGCGGAAATCTGGCCAGCACTTGGGCGTCACCCAGATCTCCGAGTAGCTAATTTGCCAGAGCAGGAAATTGCTGATCCGCATCTCGCCGGCCGTCCGGATCAACAGATCGGGGTCCGACATGCCGGCCGTATACAACGCGCTGGCCAGCGTGGCCTCATCGATGTCGTCGATGCTCAGCTCGCCGCTTACCACGCGCCGCGCCAAGCGACAGGCCGCATCGACCAGCTCTTGCCGTGATCCGTAGTTGATGGCCAGGCACAGTCGCAGGCCCGTGTGGCCCGCGCTCAGCTCAAGCGTGCGATCCATCTCGTCCAACACGCGCGCCGGCAAACCTTCGCGTTGGCCGATCACCGAGAGCTTGACGTTTTGCTTTGTCAGCGTCGATCGCTCTTCGATCAGGTACTGCTCCAGCAGATGCATGAGCGCATCGACCTCGGGCTGAGGCCGGCGCCAATTCTCGGTCGAAAAACAGTAGAGCGTGAGCTGTTCGAGTCCCAGCCGCGCGGCGTGCTCGGTGATGGCCCGCACGCTGGCCACGCCCGCGCGATGTCCTTCGACGCGCGGCAGTCCGCGACCTTGCGCCCACCGGCCGTTGCCGTCCATGGTGATGGCGACGTGCCGGGGACGTTCGGCCGACGGTGTTGCGGTGTCCTCGCCTGCAACCATGATCCGCGGCCTTGGCTTCAGGCAGTTTCCAACAGCGTCGAATAAGTGCCGTTGGCCACGATCGTTTGCTCGCGATCGGGCCCGACCGAGACGATTTCGACGGGCCGTCCCAGAATCTCCGCGAGGCGGTCGAGATAGGCCCGCGCCTCGCGCGGCAAATCCGCCAGATGGCGCAGACCGCTGATATCGCGCTGCCAGCCGGGCACCGTTTCGTAGACGGGCTTCGCCTGGCGGAGTTCGTTGACGTGACTCGGAAACGCGGTCACTCGCTGGCCGTCAATCTCGTACGCGGTGCAAATCCGCAGCTCGGGCAGTTCGCTCAGCACGTCGAGCAGCATCACGGCCAGGCAATCGACGCCGCTGAGTCGCGCCGTGTAGCGCGCGGCCACGGCGTCGAACCAGCCGCACCGCCGCGGCCGGCGAGTAACGGTGCCATATTCGTTGCCGCGATCGCGCAGATGCTGGCCGGTCGCGTTGTCCTGCTCGGTCGGGAATGGCCCTCCGCCCACGCGCGTCGAGTAGGCCTTGACCACGCCGATGATCCGGTTGAGATAGCGTCCCGGCACGCCGGCTCCGCTGCTGATGCCTACGCCCGAGCTGTTGCTCGAGGTGACGAACGGGAAGGTGCCATGATCGATGTCGAGTAAGGCGCCTTGGGCGCCTTCGAACAACACCTTGCGACCGTGTTCCAGCTGGGTGAGCAGAAACTCGGTCGTGTCGATCACGTGCGGACGCAAGCGATCGGCATAGCCGCGATATTCGCGCACGATGTCGGCCGCCGCGAGCGGCGTAAACTCGCCGGGGCCTGCCAAGGCGCCAAGCATGGCGTTCTTGTCGGCGACGATCTGTTCGACTCGTTCTTCAAACCCGCGGCGATACAGATCGCCCAACCGCACCGCATGCGAGCGGCCGACCTTGTCGCGATAACACGGCCCGATGCCCCGCCGCGTCGTGCCGATCGATTCGCCATTGGCGCCCGGACGATTGACCAGCACCTCTTCCTGCACGTGCCAGGGAAACACCACGTGGGCCCGATCGCTGATCAGCAGGTTCGCGCCGACTTCGACGCCGCGGCCCGTAAGACCATCGATTTCGCCGAGCAGGCTCTCGGGGTTCAGAACCACGCCCCCCGTGATGACGCACTGGACGCGGGCATTGAGAATGCCGCTGGGGATCAGCGAGAGCTTGTAGGTCTGACCGCCGGTGACGACGGTATGCCCGGCGTTCGATCCGCCCTGGTAGCGGACGACCAGCTCGTGCTGCTCGGTGAGCAGGTCGACGATCTTGCCCTTGGCTTCGTCACCCCATTGCAAACCGATCACACAGGTACCAGGCACGACCTACTCCTTGCCGCCGTCGCGGCTCCGCGGTCTGCCTTGGCACTCCGCGGCATTTGAGTCCAAACGCCTGAGTCTAGACCCCCTGGCGTAGCGGTCAAGGGAGCCGGTGAAACGCCCGAGCCCCGGTTCAGCTCAACCCCGTGGGAACTGCCGGCAATACTCGTACATCGCCATCGCCGCGGCCGTGGCCACGTTATAAGCATAGGGCAGCCCGTAAACGGGAATCTCGACGATGTCGTGCACCTGGCGCAACACATCCGCGTCGAGGCCTTCCCGCTCGTTACCCAGGATCAGGGCCGTGCGGCGCTCGAACGCGTAGTGGTGCAGGCTCACCGAGTTTTCGGCCTGCTCCAAGGCGGCCAACCGGAAGCCATCGGCCCGCAGCCGCGCGAGCTGCGGCAACAAAGTGCGGTGCACTTCGACATGGACGGTCGTGGCCGCGTCGCGAGCAATCTTGTCGACCACTTTGACCGCGCCGCAGGCAATCACCCGTTCGACGCCACAACAGCCCGCGGTGCGCAGGATGCGCGAAAGATTGACGTTGCTCCGCAACGGCGCACAGGCGATGACCAACTCGCGCGGCCGCTCCAAATTGCTCGGCGGTTTGTGGCGTGCTTGGAGCGGACCGTCGTCGTCTTGCGCGCTCACTGGGCGCCCCCGCTCACTGCACGGCCCCGTCGATCAGGGCATCGAGCGCCTCGGTCAGATTCTCGAACGCGGTGCCCTCGATGCCCTGCGACTTGAGGTACGCCTCGACTTTGGCCACCGGCACTGCCGCGCGCGTGTTGAATTTGACGCCCAGCAGGGCCTTTTTCGTCGGCGACTGCTTGGCGAGCGTGTATTCGGTGAAGTGAATCGTGCTGTTCATGCTGCAATCGCTCGGCGCCGCGGGCGGGCTGTAGGCCTTGATGTATTGAAAGACCGTGCGGCCGTCGCTCGTCCCTACGCAATGCAAGGTCACCTGCTCGCCCTCGACGCGGGCTCGCACCAGGATCAATTCGTAGCTCTCGTAAAACGTCGGCTGGCCACCGTCGGGCGGCAGCTCCATGATCGTGTTGCGGGTCGAGGCGACGAACGTGCGAAACGCCTCCGCTGCAGGCTTGGTTCCCGCCTTGACGAACAGGCCCAAGCCGCGGACCTCGCGCATCGAGTCTTCCATTAACGGCGCGAACTCCTGGGAGAACGAATCACCCTCGTAGGCGCCCACCGCGGCATAGGGCTTCGAATAGAGATAGATGGCCCCCGTCGATCGGTCGCGCAGCACCCGCACCTGCAGGCTGATGTAGTTGCCGTTGACCTTCCTCAAGATCCGCGACTTGCTCACGCTCGGCAGGTTGGCTTCGTCCTCGGGCCGCAGTTGCATGCCATACGCAGCCACCGGTAAGCGTGAGTAGTCAAATTCCAACTTCTTGCGGACCGGCTTGCCGCCTTCCTTGACATTCACCTCGTGGACCACGTGTCCAGAAAAATCGTCCTCGATCATCGGCTCGCCAGTGGCCACCTGCACCGTGGCATTCGTGCTGGCCGCATGCGCGGTCTGCAACTCGGCGTCCGTAACCGGGACCGTCCGCAGCATCTTGGCAAACCAGACCGTCTCGGCCCCGGCCAGGCCCGGACGTGCCCAGCCGCCCAGCAATGTGAAAACACCCACCGCCAACCAGCGCCACTTCACCATTGCACCTTCCATCGCGCGCCCCGGCTCGTTTCTTGCCCCATACGGATGAGCGAGCATTGTGGTTGCTCCTCAAGTGGCCGTCCAGCATGGGCCGCTTGGCGCGGGCCGCGAGTGCTGTCAATCTGGCCTATCGATACGCCGGCCCCACGTTTGACCGCCCGGCCCTTGGTTCTTCACCAGAAAACGATCGTCATGAGGCGCTGTATGGCTCGTAGTGTGAAGAGGGCATGCCCCTGGCTTGCCGCTGGACTGATGACGGCAGCGCTGACGTTGCCCGCCAGCCCCTGGGCCCGTGCGCAAGACGAGGCAGTGGTGGCCGAGGACGAAGTGGTCGTTGCCGAGGACGCGCCAGCAGAGGGCGAAATCGCGTCGACCGCGCCGCAGGAATGGAACCCGCCGTTGGTTCATGCCCGCAGCGTCGGCGGCGAGACTTACTGGCAGCGGCAATCCAGCGATGCATTCCTCGATCCCGATCAGCGGCTCAACCTGGTCCCCAAGTACGTCTTCGTCTTGCCTGATCCCAACGCGGACCTGCTCGGTAGTTTCCGCCAGGGCCCTGCGCTGGCCGATGGCCAGGCGTTGCAACTCAAGTCGGGCGTCGACGCACCCGCGCTGGCGGGGATCTTTCCGTGCGTGCCCAGCGACGCGGGACGCGCGTGGCAGTGGCTCGACTACGAGGACGGAGCGAAGGCCCACCTACTCGTCGGGCTGGTATCGGGCCAGGCCGACGCGCCCGCGCAATTGTTCGTCGCGCGCTTGGCCGCGCCGGCCAGTGCCGGTCAGATCGATCGCATCGTTGCCCAGCGCGAAGTCCCTGCGGCGGAAATCATCGCCGACGTGCTTCCCGGCGGCGCGCTTGACACGTTCGACCGCCCTGCGGAATACGGCTCGCGCAAGACGCTGGTAGGCCGCGTCATCGCCGTCCTGAAACGCCACGACGGACACTATGCCGTCGATTTCGCCGGCGAGAATCTGCATCCCGATAGTGACTGTCGCGTCTGGCTTTCGCCCGTCGAACACGACTTCGGCCATCCGGTCGCGATCCGCTTTGTATCCCTGCCAATCCAACGCGACAGCGGCAAGATTTCGCCCGTGACCGTGTTGTCGGTCGTCTACCGCGGACCGAACGACAAGTTGCACCAAATCGCGATCGATTTTCCGCTGTGCAGCTCGCCCCTGTTGGCGCAGTTGCGCCAATTGGCCGATCAGGCCCGCTCGACAGGAAAGCCCGGTGCCCGCGCGTCGAGCGCCGACCAGGCCACCGCCCTGCTCGGCGAAGACCTGGCCGAAGAACTGGCGCGCCGGCTGGTCAACGGCATCTACCGTTGAGCTACGACTAGACCAACTCGGCCACGGCCTCGGGCCGATACGACAGCACGTAGTCTGCAAAGCGGATCGAGCGGTGCGCTGCCGGAACCTGTGCGAACACGGCATCGAGGAGCGACGGAATCCGTTGCCGCACGACGCGGTAAAAGTTGTGTTTGCCCTCGCGCCGGCACTCGATCAGCCCGGCCACGCGCAACAGTGCCAGGTGATGGCTCACTGCCGGCTGGCTTTGCCGCAACAGCTCGCACAAGGCGCGGACGTGCATCTCACGCACGTTCGACAACAGGATCACGATGCGCAGCCGCGTTTCATCCGACAAAAGCTTGAACACCGTCACCAGGTCTTTGACCGCGGGTTCGGCGACGGGCGTGATGTCGACTTCGGGAGCGTCGACCACCTCGAGCTTTGTAATCATGGCGATTCAAGCATCCTTAGTGCGAAATGAGACGAGGTACGCCTTCCTCGCTCGCCGGCGGCGAGCCAGTACGGACGATCGCACGAGCGGCACTCGTTCGGACCGCAGAACACGGTCCAGTCAGAACACGGGCAACTGTGAGCGACCCTGCTCCGAAATCGAGTAGACCGAGAACCGGTCCACCGCTCACCGCCGATTCTACTGCTTTTCCACGGCCTTTGAAGCCATTTTCCACCGATTGTTTGCAGTCGCTGCTCGAAACCGGCGCGACCTTTGTCGCCCGGCACCCAGGGGGTACGATTGCGTTGGTTCGGGCGCATCGCCCAAAAAGCAGTCTAAGCCCCGGAGGGTCACGAGGATGGGTCGAGCGTTGGTCCCCACGGCGGCAGCCGCCATGCTGGCAGGGGCCATGCTCTGGGCCGTCAGTTTCGCCACGCTCCCCCAGGCGGATTTCACCTTCTGTAACGAAACCGAGATCAAGACCGTCGATCCGGCCATCGTCACGGGCCAG
Source organism: Pirellulales bacterium (assembly GCA_019694435.1). NCBI lineage: Bacteria > Pseudomonadati > Planctomycetota > Planctomycetia > Pirellulales > Pirellulales bacterium. Next base: position 30,605 of record JAIBBZ010000027.1, on the reverse strand, counting down.
CCCGAGGGCCGCATCGTCTCGAGCCTGTACGAAGGGCTGACGCGCTGGGATCCGAAAGACCTGCACCCGATCCCGGGGGTCGCCGAGCGCTGGGAGATCTCGCCGGACCAGCTCACCTACCGGTTCTACCTGCGCAACGACGCACTTTGGTCCGATGGCACGCCCGTGACGGCCGACGATTTTGTCTGGTCGTTTCGCCGCTTTCTGCATCCGGGCACCGGCGCCGAATACGCCTATCAATTGTGGTACGTGAAGCGCGGGCGCGACTTCAGCACCTCGCAGCTAGCACCCGGCGACCCGGTCGAGATCGAGCTGCTGGAGCAACCCGCGGGTGCGCTGCCTCATGCGGCAGGCCGGTTGTTGCACGGCAAGCTGCTGTCGATCGAATCGCCCGCGCCGCCGGCCGGGGACGATGCGGCATCGGCGCCGGCGACCTATCGCGTCGAGATCGAGGGCGCAGAGCGCCGTTTTCGAAAAGGGGGCGGCGCCGGTACTGAAGATTGTCGCTGGGTGCTACTCGACTTTGATGCCGTGGGCATCCATGCCGAGGGTCCGCGCGTCGTGCGGATCGAGCTCGAGCACCCGACGCCGTACTTTCTCAGCCTGATGGGCTTCTACCCGCTGTCGCCCCTCAATCGGCGCTGCATCGAAACTCATGGCTACCCGGCATGGACCAAGCCGGGCAATCTCGTGAACAACGGGCCCTATTTGCTGGAATTTCGCCGGATTCGGGACCGGATTCGGCTGGTCAAGAATCCGCACTATTGGAACCGCGACGAAGTCCACTTTCGCACGGTGGACGCGCTGGCCGTCACCTCGGCGGCCACGGCCGTCAATCTCTATCTCACCGGCGAAGCCGATTGGGTGCCACAGGTGCCGACCACGATCGTGCCCGAGTTGCTCCGGCAGAAACGGCCCGACTTCAATCCGCAACCCTACCTGGGTATCTATTACTACCGCGTGAACACGACCCGGGCCCCGCTCAACGACGTCCGTGTGCGGCGAGCGCTGGCCCTGGCGATCAATCGCCGCGCGGTGGTCGATACCGTGACCCGCGCGGGCCAGATCCCCGCGTACAGCTTTGTTCCGCCGGGCATCGCCGGCTACACGCAGGCCGAGTGCCCGCACGAAAACCTCGACGAGTCCCGACGCCTGCTGGCCGAGGCCGGCTTTCCCGACGGGCGCGGATTTCCGCCGACCTTCGAGATCTTGTTCAACGATCTCGAGTCGCACAAAGCCATTGCCGAGTTGATCCAGGACCAGTGGAAGCGCGAGCTGGGCATCGGCGTGCGCGCCCAGAAGCTCGAATGGGCCGCGTACCTGGCCCGTACCAGGCAGCTCGACTACTGGGTCTCGCGCGCCGCCTGGATTGGCGATTACCCCGATCCGAACACGTTTCTCGATATGTTCGTCACTGACGGCCCCAACAACCAGACCGGCTGGAGCAATGCGGAATACGACCGGCTGCTGGCCCTGGCCGCGACCCAAGCCGATCCGGCGGAGCGGATGGCCACGTTGCATGCCGCCGAGCGCATCTTGATGGACGAGCTGCCCGTGCTGCCCGTCTATTACTACGTCACCATCCACATTGTGCGCCCCTACCTGCGCGGCTTTTTCGAGAACGTGCAGGACGTGCATCCGCTCGTGGGCATGTGGATCGATCCCGAGGCGCGGGCCAAATATTGGCAGGAGCACTCCATCCGATGATGGCCTTCCTCCTGCGCCGCGCGTTGTGGCTCGTGTTGACGCTGTGGATCGTGTTTACGATCTCGTTCTTCCTGATGCGCGCCGTGCCGGGCGGACCGCTTGACGCCGAGCGCCAGCTCGAACCCGAGATCAGGGCCAATATCGAGGCCCGTTACCATCTCGACGAACCGCTTGCGCGGCAATATCTCCGCGAGCTGGCAAACGTCGTGCGCGGGGACTTGGGCTACAGCTACAAAATGGCCGACTTCAGCGTCAACGAAATCATCGGCCAGGGATTTCCCATTTCCGCCTCGCTGGGCATCGTGGCGCTGTCGTTCGCGCTGGTGCTGGGTCTGAGCGTGGGCATCATCTCGGCGGTGCGCCGCCAAGGCTGGATCGACGTGTCGCTGCGGACGCTGGCCACGATCGGCATCGCCGTGCCCGACTTCGTTCTGGCGAGCGTGGCGATCATTCTGCTGGTGTTTGTCTGGCCGTTGTTTCCGGCGGCGGGCTGGGGCGAGTTTCGCCATTTGATCCTGCCCGGCTGCTGCCTGGGCGCACCCTACGCGGCCTACATCGCCCGGCTGACGCGAACCGGCATGCTCGACGTGCTCAACCAGGACTACATTCGCACGGCCTATGCCAAGGGGCTCTTACCGCGCACGGTGATCTTTCGCCACGCGCTCAAGGGCGCGCTGCTGCCGGTCGTGTCGTTCCTCGGTCCGGCGATCGCCGGTATTCTCACTGGCTCGCTCGTTGTCGAGCAGATCTTCGCGATCCCGGGGCTCGGCATTCATTTCGTGCAATCGGCCACGCAGCGCGACTACACCCTGGCAATGGGGCTCGTGTTGCTCTATACGGCGCTGCTCTGCCTGATGAACCTGCTGGTCGACGTGGCCTACACGCTGCTCGATCCGCGCGTGAAGCTGGAGTAGCCGCGTGACGACCCTGCCTGCTTCACCCCCGCGATCCGGCGCCGCCGAGCACGACCTGGCCCGGTACGAGCGTTTGCTCGCCGAGGCCGAGGCGATTCGCGGCGTCTCCTTGGGCCAAGACGCCTGGCGCCGCCTGCGGCGCAATCGCGTCGCCATGCTGTCGCTGGCCATCTTGGCGATCGTCTCGCTGCTGGCCTTGATCACGCCCGCGCTGCCGCTGCAATCGCCACGGGCCACGGATACGGCGCGGGCCTTTGCACCGCCGACGCTCGCGCCTGCCGCCGGCGACCGGCTGCCGATGTTCCACGTGCCCGCCGATCTCGAACCGGCCGAGTCGCAGCGCAGGTACGACGCCGCGGTCGATCTCTATTTCGGCGATCTCGGCCCGCTGAGCCGCGCGCTCCTGGCGACGCGCCTGGCCGTGTTCGGCACGCGCTGCCTGCCGTCGATCTGCGGGACCGACGAACTGGGCCGCGACCTGTTGGCCCGCGTGCTGTGGGGCGCGCGAGTCTCGCTGGCCGTGGGCCTCGTTGCCACGTTGGTTTCGCTCATCATCGGCGTGACCTACGGCGCGATCTCCGGCTACTTCGGCGGCCGGACCGACAACGTCATGATGCGCGTGGTCGACATCTTCTACTCGATCCCCTTCATCTTCCTGGTGATCTTCATCATCACGATCCTCAGCACCGAACAAACGCAACAGCGCCTGGCCACCTGGGGCTTCGACCGCATGGCGGTGTTCTTCTTCGTGGTCGGCGCGTTCTACTGGCTCACGATGGCCCGCGTAGTCCGCGGCCAGGTGATCTCGTTGCGCAACGAGCAATTCGTCGAGGCGGCCCGCACGATCGGTGCCGGCCGTGCAAGGATCATCTTCCGGCACCTGGTGCCCAATCTGCTCAGCGTGATCATCGTCTACCTGACGCTGACGATTCCCCGCGTCATGCTCTTCGAGGCCATGCTGTCGTTCCTCGGGCTGGGCGTCCAATCGCCGGACGTGAGCTGGGGGGCCCTGGCCAACGAGGGCATCCGCGTCATCACGGCCGTGAAGATCTATTGGTGGCTCGTGCTGTTTCCCGGCATGGCCCTGGCCCTGACGTTGTTTGCCCTGAATTTCCTGGGCGACGGGCTGCGCGATGCCCTCGACCCGCGATTGAAGAACCGCTGAACCGGTATGCCACCGCTGCTCGAAGTCGAAAACCTGCAGGTGGAGTTTCAGACCGACGACGGCCAGGTGCGCGCCGTCGACGGAGTCTCCTTTGCCATCGAGCCCGGCGAAACGCTGGGTATCGTCGGCGAGTCCGGATCGGGCAAGTCGGTGACCAACCTCGCGCTGCTGGGGCTGATTCCGCAGCCGCCCGGCCGGGTACAGGGCGCCGCGCGTTTTCAGGGGCGCGACTTGCTCAGCCTGGCGCCGCGCGAGCTTGCCGCCGTCCGCGGACGGCGAATCGCCATGGTCTTTCAAGACCCGATGACGTCGCTCAATCCGTTTCTCAGCGTCGCCGACCAGTTGACCGAAATCACCGAGCGCCACCTCGGACACTCGCGCCGCCAGGCCCTGGCCCACGCGATCGAAATGCTTGAACGGGTCGGCATTCCCGCCGCATCCACCCGCGTGCACGACTATCCGCACCAGTTTTCCGGTGGCATGCGTCAACGCGTGATGATCGCCATGGCGCTGGCCTGCGGGCCCGACCTGCTGATCGCCGACGAGCCGACCACCGCGCTCGATGTCACCATCCAGGCGCAAATCCTCGAATTGATGAAGGCTCTACAGCAAGAGCGCGGCACCGCCATCATCCTCATCACGCACGACCTGGGCGTGATCGCGAATGTCTGCCAGCGCGTCAACGTGATGTACGCGGGCCGCTTCGTCGAGGAAGCCAGCGTCGACGAGCTGTTCACGCGCCCACGACATCCATACACGCTGGGGTTGCTCAACTCGGTACCCCGGCTCGATCAACTCGGCCGCGACGATCTGCAACCAATCGTCGGCCAACCGCCCGATCTGGCCCATCTGCCGGCGGGCTGCGCATTCCGGCCGCGCTGCCCGTTTGCAATCGAGACGTGCGCCACGATCGTGCCGCAACTCGTCGCGAGCCCCAACGGCAGCCGTTTTGCCTGCCACGTCGATATCACGGCGCCCACTGCCGCGGGAGCAACGCATGATTAGCACCGCCCCGCCCACGGCCACACGCCCGCTGTTGGAGGTCACCGACCTGCGGGTTCATTTCCCGTTCCGCCGGGGCCCGTTCTTCCGGCGCCGCACGGGAGTGATTCGCGCAGTCGACGGCGTGTCGTTTCGCGTCGAGCCGGGCCAGACCTTGGGCCTCGTCGGCGAATCCGGTTGCGGCAAATCGACCACGGCCCGGGCCATTTTGAACCTCGGGCGGCCGACCTCCGGCACTGTCGTGCTCGACGGCCACTCGATCACGGGTCTGGGCGACGGTGCCATGCTGCCCCATCGTCGCGTGGCCCAGATGATCTTTCAGGACCCGTTTGCTTCGCTCAACCCGCGAATGACCGTCGGCCGCACGATTGCCGAGCCGATGGAGATTTTTCGACTCTATGATCGCCGGCGCCGCGAGCTGGAAGTCTTGCGATTGATGGATCTCGTGGGGCTGAACCCGCGGTTTCTGAATCGCTACCCGCACGAGTTTTCCGGCGGACAGCGGCAGCGGATCGGAATCGCCCGGGCCCTGGCCGTCGAGCCGCGGCTGATCCTGTGCGATGAACCGGTCTCGGCGCTCGACGTCTCGATCCAGGCCCAGGTGATCAACCTGCTCGTCGATCTGCAGCGACGACTGAACCTGGCCTACGTGTTCATCGCACACGACCTGGCCGTGGTACGGCACATCTCCGATCGCGTGGCAGTGATGTACCTGGGGCGGATCGTCGAAGTGGCCGACGCCGACGAGCTCTATCGCAACCCACGGCACCCCTATACGCAGGCCCTGTTGTCGGCCGTGCCGATTCCCGATCCGGCCATCGAGCGGCGCCGTTCGCGGATCGTGCTGCGGGGCGAAGTGCCGTCGCCCGATCGTCACTACCCCGGTTGCCCTTTTGCCGACCGCTGCCCGATCGCCGAAACGCGCTGCACGGTGACGCCACCGCCGCTGGAAGGCACCTCGCACCAGGTAGCGTGTTTCAAGGCGAGCTAACCGACTTGCTCGCCGGACCGAGATAATGCCCTAGGGTCGACCGCAGAGCATCGCGGTGGACCGGCCAGGCGAGATACACGCCGCCGATCCATTCCCAAGGCAGCGGCGCACGCGGAGCGATGAGCCAGACGCCGCGCCGCCCTTCGTACCAGCCGTGGACGTTCGTCCAGCGCAGCCGCCGCACGCGGCCAAAGGCCTCGATCTGCAGGCCTTCGCGGTTGGTCTCGTAGTTGGTCGTGGTCCAATGGCGCGCGGTCGTCAGGGCCACGGCGACAAACGCGACGAGCCCCCAGCCGAGATTTGCCGTGGCGACCGCGACGGCCCCGCCCACGGTCAGGAATACCAGCAACAAAATCAGCGTCGTGCCCGGTTCGTCGCCGGCCGGCCACGTCTGCCAGCGCAGCGGCACCGGCGGCCGGCGCATCTCGACGCTCGAGCCCCGTGCGTGTTTCGTGCCAGGCGACGGGTCTACCAGGTTGGGCGCCGTGTCGGTCGAGCCGTGGGGATCGACCTCGGCGCCGGCCGTCTCGACGATGATGCCCGTCGGAGGCGGTGTTGGACCTGGATGTCGGGCCGAGCTGCCGCGCACGGTGCTAGTTCCCCACCGGCAGCAGATCGAGCACCACCGACGCCATGGCCGTCACGCCCGTTTGCAAGCTCTGCGGCGCATCGGGGTAATACCGCGACGAGTGCAACGACGGCGGCGGCTGTTTCACCCGTTCGTAGCCGGCCAGACGCTGGGCATCGACCGAACCCAGGCGAAACATGCAGATCGGCACGCCCGCTCGGCCGAACTGGCTGAAGTCTTCCCCACCCATCGATTGCTCGGACAGCACGACCTGCTCGTTGCCGAGGGCCCGTTGCAGGCTCGCCGTGACACGTTCGACGAGCTTTTCGTCGTTGAACATGGCGGGCGTCCCTTCGGAAACTTTGATCTCCGGTTCGGGCGCCCCGGCTGCGGCAGCCGTGGCCTGGGCCTTGCGGACAATCGCATCGAGCAAATGCTGCCGCACCTCGTCGGTATAGCTGCGGCAGGTAATCTGCAAGTGGCAGCGATCGCCGATCACGTTGTGCTTCGTGCCGCCGTGAATCGAACCGACCGTCACCACGGCCGGCTGCGTGGGCTCGATTTCGCGACTCACGATCGTTTGCAGATCGAGCACCAGCCGGGCCGCCATGACGATCGGATCGATCGTCGTATGCGGATAGGCACCGTGCCCGCCGCGGCCGACCAGCGTCACATCGACGCTGTCGACATTGGCGAGCGTGTAGCCCGCGCGATAGCCGACCTTGCCGGCGGCCAGCGTCGCATCGACGTGCAAAGCCACGGCCAGGTCCGGTTTGCCGAATCGTTGGAACAGCCCGTCGTCGAGCATTGCCTTGGCCCCGCCGCCGCGTTCTTCGGCCGGCTGGCAAAGGAACAAGGCCGTGCCGCGCCACGCGTCGCGGTGCCCCAGCAGGTAGCGGGCCACGCCGACCAGCGTCGTAACGTGTATGTCGTGCCCGCAGGCGTGCATCACACCCACGTCGCCTCCGTCATCGTCGGTGGCGCGCTGTTTTGAGGCATAGACCAGCCCGGTCTCTTCGGTGACGGGCAGGGCGTCCATGTCGGCGCGAATCAAGAGCGTCGGCCCGTCGCCATTGCGGGCCACGCCCACCACACCGTGCCCGCCGACGCCGGTGGTCACCTCGGCACCCACTTGGCGCAATTCGTCGGCCAGCTTCGCCGCGGTCTGCTCCTCGTGGTACGACAACTCGGGATGTTGATGGAAGTGCTGGTACAGGCTCACCAGCGAATCGAGATTCGCTTTGGTCCAGGCGGCCGGGTCTTCGCCGTACACAGGAGCGGCCAGCATCCAGCCCAATAACGCCGCCACGCCGACTCGGCCAACCGCAACTCGCTTTGCCACGTACATGTCCTCCGGCCTCGCACCGTTCCAATGCGTCCCAGACGTTGCAACCCGTCTAACAGGTCCAGTATCCCTCAAGGCCCGATCCCGCGCAAGTCCCGGGCGTCGGTCCATGCCGGTTGCCGTGATATGATGGAGGCTTGCCGTCCGGTCCGTCATTCGCCGGACCTGCTCTCGTCGCCCGGCCCACTCTCTCGACGCTTCATGAGTCTAGTGATCGACTTGTCGTTCGTGATTCCCGTCTACAACGGGAGCGCCTCGATTGGGCCCCTGGTCGAGCGCATTCACGAAACCTGCCGTGGCCGCAGTTTTGAAGTCGTGCTGGTCAACGACGGTTCGCCCGACGACAGCGAAGCCGTCTGCCGCCGGATCGCCGAGGCGCACCCCGAGACGGTCGTGTTCGTTCACCTCGCGCGGAATTTCGGCGAGCACAGCGCCGTGCTTTGCGGCCTGACCCATGCCCGGGGCGCCTACGTCGGCATCCTCGACGACGATGCCCAACATGCCCCGGACGACATCGTCCGCATGCGCGACGAGGCCGAGCGGCGCGGCTACGACGTGGTCTACGGCCGGTATGCCGTCAAGCAGCACTCCTGGTTTCGCAACCTGGGGAGCGCCTTCAACGACCGGCTGGCCAACGTCATGCTCAAGAAGCCGCCGGACTTGTACCTGTCGAGCTTCAAAGTGCTCAATCGATTCCTGGTCGATGAGATCATCAAATACCAGGGTGCCTTCCCCTACATCGACGGGCTGATTCTGCGCTCGACTCGGAACATCGGCCAATTGACCGTCGAGCACCACGCCCGCGAGCAGGGGCGTTCGAACTATACGCTGCGCAAGCTCGTGGCCTTGTGGCTGAACATGTTCCTCAATTTCAGCATCTTGCCGCTGCGCCTGGCCGCCTTGATCGGCGTTTTGACCGCGGGCGTCAGCGCCTTGCTGCTGCTGGTGATCATTCTCGACAAGCTGTGGATCACGCAGAACCTGACCGTCGGGATTCCCACCGTGCTGGTCACGATCGTGTTCTTCTCCGGCGTGCAACTGTTCATCATGGGGGTCATCGGCGAATATCTCGGCCGGATGTTCCTCGACCTGTCGCGGACTCCGCAATTCGTGGTGCGCTACGTTAAGCGCGGCAGCTCGCCATGAAGAGCGGCGCGTTTTACAACCTGATTCAGGAAGGCTTTTCGCGCGGCTATCAACTGCTCACCGGCGGCGACCCCTACCCACTCCGCGACCTGCTGTTGCGGCGCTATGCGCAGCGCCCTCCCGGCAAGATCCTCGACGTCGGCTGCGGCAGCGGCTGCTTTGCCTTCTCGGGCCATGACTACACGGGCGTCGATCCGAATCCCAAGTACGTGGCCTATTGCCAGGCCGAACGTCCCGGCACGTTTGCGCAGATGCCGGGCGATCGGCTCGAATTTGCCGACGCCACGTTCGATACGGTGCTGTGCTTCAGCGTCGGCCATCATGTCGACGACGCGACGCTCGACCGCATCCTGACCGAAATCGGCCGCGTGCTGCGCCCCAGCGGCAGGCTCTACTTTGCCGACCCGATCCGCCCGATCAATCCCTGGCGGCCGGTCGCCTGGTCGTTGGAATGGCTCGACGAGGGGAACCATTTTCGCGACGAACAGCAGTATCGCGAGGCGCTCGAGCGCCACTATCACATCGCGGCCCGCGAGGAACTCGTCGACCAGTTTTTTCGCACCGTGTTTTACGATTGCACCCCGCGGCCCAGGCCGACGTGAACACCGCCGAATACGCCACGATGTATCGCGTCGAGGACCGGCACTGGTGGTATCGCCAGTTGCGCCGCGTGTTGTTCTTCCATCTGGACCGCTACCTGCCCGGCTGGCGTACCGAGCCGATTCTCGACGCCGGGTGTGGTACGGGCCGCAACCTGGCCGAACTCGGCAATCCGCTGCAACACGTCGGCGTCGATCTTTCGCCCGACGCCTTGGAATTCTGCCGGCAGCGCGGGTTGACCAACGTCCGACAGGCCGACGTCGCCCAGTTGCCCTTTGACGATGGCTCGTTTGCCGCCGTGGTTTCGACGAGCGTGCTCTACCATCAATGGGTGCCCGACCCGGGCCGCGTGCTCGACGAGTTCCGCCGGGTGTTGCGCACCGGCGGATCGATCTTTCTGGAGTTGCCGGCGTTCGAGTTCCTCGCGAGCCCCCATGACGAGGCCGTGATGACGGCTCGGCGTTTCACGCGCGGCTCGGCGCGGCGGCTGATCGAGGCGCACGGTTTTCGCCTGCGCCGGGCCACTTATTGGAATACGCTGTTGTTCCCGCTGGCGGTCGCGGCGCGGACTTTACGGCTGTCGCGCGGGGGCCGCGACTTCGAGGCCTTCGAACACGGCGAACCGTGGACCAACCGGGTATTCGACGCCATCATGCGGGCGGAATTCGCCCTGCTCAAACGCTTCGATCTGCCGTTTGGCGTCTCGCTCGCGCTGGTGGCCGAGCGCCGGGATTGACTTGCCCGATCATGCATCCACCGTCGCCGCGCCAGTTCACGATGTTCCGCTTGCTGGCCGGGGTCACGCTGGCCGCGGCCATGCTCGGCGCCATCCGCGCGGCGGCAGTGGCCGGCATGCTTGAACTGCTCGCGGTGCTGGCTTCGTTCGTCCTTTTGTCGGCGTGTGGATTCTTCGGTACCGTGTACCTGGTCGCGCCCTTCGATCCTGAGTTGACGTCGGCTCATCGCCAGCACATCCGCCGCATCGCTCTGCGCTGGCTGGTGGCGCTGCTGCTCATGCAGGCCGCGATCTTTCAAATCGCCTTGCTCTTCGGACGTCCCGGCCCATGAACCAGCTTGACACCTGGTTGCAGCGCGCAGCCGAGCTCGTCCGTAACGCGCAGGAAATCGTCGTGTTCACCGGCGCCGGCATGTCGGCCGAATCCGGCATTCCAACTTTCCGCGACGCCGGTGGCCTGTGGGAGGAATTCCCTCCGGAGCAGTTTGCCACCTTCGCCGGGCTGCTGCGCACCGCCTCGACGCGTCCCCGGGAGTTTGTCCGATTCCTCGCGACGGCCCTGGCCCCGATCGCGGCTGCCGAGCCGCATGCCGGCTACCGCGCGCTGGTGCAACTCGAAAAACACTCGTCGGTTACGATCGTCACCCAGAATATCGATGGCCTGCACCAGGAGGCAGGCAGTTGGCAAGTCCATGAAATCCACGGCTCGCTGCTGGAAATCACCACTCGCAAGGGACAGTTCGTCAAGCGCCTGACCCGGAAGGAGCTGCGCGGGATTGTCGCCGCGTTGCAAACGGCGCTCGACAGCTCGCTGGCGTTGCCACGCTCACTGCTGGCGCTGCGCAAGCTGATCGGGGCCAACGTGCGAGGCATCTACCGTCCCAACGTGGTACTCTTTGGCGAAGCCATGGCTGAACCGGCCTGGTCGCACGCGCTCGCCGCGGTCCGCGAATGCGACCTGCTGCTGATCGTCGGCACCTCGGGCGAGGTCTGGCCCGCGGCGTCACTGCCGCAAGAGGCGCGCGCCCACGGCGCGCCGATCATCACGATCGACCCGGACGCCGCCAGGGGCGACGTCGTGCTGCGCGGCACGGCCGCGACGATTCTTCCTCGGCTGCTGAGTCTGGCCGGCGTCTGAATCGGCTACATTCAGCGCTCGGCAACATCTCTATGCGAGTGCTTTCCAGCGATGCCTCGGCGCCACTTGTTCGAATTTACCGACCTGCCTTGGTTTCCGAGATTCCTGCGCGACGCGATGACCGGCTACCTCGAGGTCTGCTATCGCCGCGTGCTCCAATTGCCGCCCGAGTGGACCGACAAGATCGTGTCCGCGGTCGAGGCCACGGGCGAAACGAACGTCCTCGATTTGTGCTCCGGCGCCGGCGGACCGATGCTCGTCCTCGTGCCTGGTTTGCGTCAGCGGCTGGGCCCGGAGTTTCAGATCGTGCTCAGCGATTTGTTTCCGAATGCCGAGGCCCAGGCACACCTCGCCAACTCGCCAGAAAACGGCGTACGCTACGAGCCCCGGCCGATCGACGCCCGCCATTGGCGCGACAACCCGCCCGGCGTGCGGACCATAGTCGGGGGATTTCATCACTTCCGGCCGGAGCCGGCGCGCCAAATCCTGGCGGCGGCCGTACAGCAGCGCCGTGCCATCTGTGTGTTCGAGGTTGCCGAGCACTCCTGGGTGGGCGTGTTGAGCAGCTTGACGATCCCGATTATGGTTTTGTTGCTCACGCCGCTGGTGCGACCGCTGCGGTGGCCGGCGCTGGTCTTCACCTACCTGGTGCCGATCCTGCCGCTGTTGATCACCTGGGACGGATTCGTCTCGCAGTTGCGCACCTACACGCCTGAGGAAATGCGCCGATTGGTCCAGTCGCTCGGCACGACCGACTACCACTGGGACCTGGGCACAATCAAGGTTCAGAAGGCACCGATCAAGTTCCCGTACCTGGTCGGCTGGCCGGGAAAACCGTCGGAAACTCCAACCCGTTGAGTCAAGCCATGCGACTTTGCCGTTTTCGCCGTGCTGGTTCCGCGGACGACGCTGCCGCTCGATCCGTTGAGATTGGCTTCTACGACGAGCGACAGATCGTGCCGCTGATCGCCGCGGCCGAGGTTCATGCCGACGCCACGCATGGCAAGCTCGCGTTGCCGAAAGGTGCCGAGCAGAGCGACTTGCTCGCCTATCTGCTTCCGGACGGTTCGGGCCGCGCGTTGGCACGGAAAGTGGCCGCCTGGGTCGAGCACAACGCCGACACCGTTACCAAGGGTCTGGGGATACCGACCGCCGAAGTCGAGCTGCTCACGCCGATTCCTCGGCCGAACAAGCTGTTCCTACTGGCCGGCAACTACGCCGATCACATCAAGGAAGGGGGCGGCACCGCCACCGAGCGCGCGCAGACGTTTCCTTATTTCTTCATGAAGCCGCCGTCGACGACCCTGACCGATCCGGGCAAGCCGGTGCAGATTCCGAGCATCTCGCCGGCCACGATCGATTGGGAATTGGAGCTGGGCGTCGTGATCGGCCGGAAGTGCAAGGCCGTCAAAGAGGCCGAAGCGCTCGAGTACGTGGCCGGTTACACCGTGTTCAACGACATTTCGAACCGCAAGTTCCGCCCGAATCCCGGCCGCGTGACGCGGGAAAAAGATGCCTTCTTCGACTGGCTGCACGGCAAGTGGTTCGACGGCTTTTGCCCGTGCGGCCCCTGTGTCACTTCGGCCGACGCGATCGGCGATCCCCAGGCGCTGGCGATGAAGCTCACCTTGAACGGCGACGTAAGACAAAACGCCACGACTGGCCAGATGATCTTTCCCGTCGCGGCGCTGATCGAGTTCATTTCGAGCATCTGCACGCTCGAGCCGGGCGATATGATTTCGACGGGCACCCCCAGCGGCGTCGGCAACGCGACGGGCACCTATCTCAAGCCCGGCGACGTGCTCGAAGCCACGATCGACAAGATCGGCACGCTGCGCACGCCGATGATCGCCGAGGAGCCGCGCGCGTGATCTCCCCGGGAGGCGTGCCGCTGGGCTGCGCGCCGGTTGCGCCGCCGCCGCTCCCGCTGTTGATCACCGGCGTAGCCGGGGTCGCCGGGTACAACGCCTTTCACTATTTCCAACAACTCTATCCCGGCCAGGTGATCGGCATCCGCCAGCGAGAAAACTGGCGGCTGGCCGGGCCGGGCATCGTCGCCTGCGACGCCGAGGACGAGGCCGGTGTCGCGGAGCTGTTCGACAAACATCGGTTCGCCGCGGTGCTCGATTGCGCCGGTAATTGTGCGCTGAAGCCCTGCGAGCTCAATCCCGACATGGCGTGGCGGATCAATGTCGCGGGCGTGAGGAACTTGCTCGAGGCCCTGGCGCGGTGGCCGGCGAGGTTGGTGCACCTGTCGATCGACCTGGTGTATTCCGGCACCCGCGGCGGCAGCCACGTCGAGAGCGACTGGACCGATCCGGTAACGGTCTATGGCCACACGATGGCGGCCGCCGAGGAGCTGATTCGCGCGGCAGACCCGACGGCCTGCATCCTGCGCATTTCGCTGCCGATGGGCATCAGCTTCAACGGCCATGCCGGGGCGATCGATTGGATTCAATCGCGTTTCAAGCACGGACGCCCGGCGACGCTGTATTTCGACGAGGTCCGCACGCCGACGTACACGGACTGCATGAACGAGCTGTTCGCCGAAGTCCTGGCGCGGCCCAATCTTGGCGGCCTGTTCCATGCCGGTGGCCCCCGGCGGCTGAGCCTGTACGAGATCGCCCAGATCGTCAACCGCGTCGGCGGCTACGACCCGCGGCTGCTGCAGGGCATTCCGCGGCGCGAAGCCGGGCCGATCCCTCCCCGGGCCGGCGACGTCTCGCTCGACTCGACCAAGCTAGCACGCACGCTGGGGCGCGATCCCTTCGACCCCTGGCCGTGGGGCCCAAGCTGGGTCCCCACGCATCTCCAGTGGCACTTCGAACGCGCGTCCGGTGAACCGGGTTCGAAGCAATTGTTGGCCCAATGGCTGTACCGCAATCCGCGCCGCTGGCAGCTTGCAACCGACGGCTGATCTTGCCCTCGCCCCACGGCATCGGATAGCACACCCTGGCTGTCATTTTCGCCAGGGGAATCGATCACCGTGCGCACGGCTGCGCCCGCCGAACTCGTTGCGCTGTTGGAGGAGCTCGGCCTGGCCGAACGTCCGGCGTTTGCCGCCGTGCGCGGCCGCGTGCGTCGGTTTCCGCGCGAGCTGGCCGCCTTCGACGCCCCGTGGATTGACGCCCTGCAGCGGGCCGGAACATTAACGCCCTGGCAAGCCGCTGAATTGCATGCAGGGCGAGGGCGAACGCTGGCGTTGGGGCCATTCCATCTATTGGCGCCGCTGCCCTGCGCCTACTGGGCCCGCGTCTATTGTGCCCGCCACCGCGATTCGCATCGGGCGGTGAGATTGGTCGTCTGTCCTTGCCCGGAATCGGCCCGCGACGAGCTGTTAGCAAAGTTTTCGCGGCAGATCGCCTCGGCGGCGCTGGTCGAAGATCCGCGCCTGACATTGCCCTATGAAGCGGGTTGGGAACACGGCCAGGTGTGGATTGCGCAGCCGTTGGGAACCGGCGAACCGGCGGCCTTGCGTGTCGCGCATCGCGGACGGTTCGGCCCGCCGGTGGTTCACGAACTCGCGCGGCAAATGACCGCCGCACTTGCAGAGCTGGCTCGGCACGACTTGGTCCACGGCGATCTCTCGGCGTTTACGCTGCTGCTGGAGTCCGAGAGCGATTCGATCACGCTGTGCGACGGGCTGATTCGCCCTGTCGCGCGTCCGTACGAAGGTTTTGATCGGCTCGACGTTCCGGCCGAGGCCCTCGACTACCTCGCCCCCCAGCGTGCCACTGATGCGGCCCCTTGCTCGCCGTCCACTGATCTCTATGCCTGCGGTCTGCTCTGGTGGCATCTGCTGGCTGGCCGGCCACCGCTGGCGGCAGGTAGTTCGCTGGGCAAACTTCAAGCGGCCGCGGTCCCGCGCGTTCCCGACATTCGGCGCATCGCGCCGGACACCCCCCGGCCACTCAGCGAGGCGATTCGCGCCTGCCTCCAACCCCGGCCCGAACGGCGACCCGGCAGTTTTGCCGAGCTCGGCGCATTATTGGGCGGCACTTCCGCGCCGGCACGTCGTCGCGCCACTGCATCGCGGCCGAGTCCAGCACACCGGCGATCGCGTGTTTCGAGCTACGCGGCGCCACTGCTGGCCACGGCGGCGGCCGTGCTGGTCTTGGCCGCCACAGCGACCGTCGCCTGGCCGCGTATCGCGAGGCACGCGCGCTCGCATGCCGCAACCCAGGCGGTCACACCTTTTGCTGCGCCCCCGACCGCCGCTGGGCCCACGAAGCCCTCAGCGGTTCAACCCGCTTCGCATCACCCGGACCCAGACACGATTCGGATCGATGGCACCGTCGTGCGTCTGCCGGGCAATCAGCGCATTGGCCTGGAGCGATTAAAACTGCGCACGGGCCAGACGGTCCGTCCCCCCGACGGCCAGCGTACGACCCTGGTCGTCGGGCCCAACGGCCTGGCGATCGACGGGGATCGATTGCAATTCGAGGACATCGACTTTGTTCACCGTCGATCGGGCGGGCAGGCATCGGCGGCGGCCCTACTTCGGCTGCGCGCCGGAACTGCCACGTTCGTCCATTGCACGTTCGATGGCACCGCTTCGTCGACGGCCTTATCGCCGGCGATCAACTGGCAGATTGCGGCCACGCCCGGCGACGAATTGAGCACCGCAAGACTGGAGCTGCGCGATTGCGTCCTGCGACACTTGCGCACGGGGGTCGACGTTGCTCACGGCCAGGCCACATCATTACGGCTGCTCAACTGCCTGATCCTGGGCCCGGGCGCAGTCGTCCGGCTCGGCCAGGCTCCGTCCGCCGACGCGCCGGTCCGCATCGCACTGGAGCAAGCAACCGTCCGCGACGCGGCGGGGCTGATCGAGATGCACGCGCGAGTACAGGCAAGCAGCGTCGGCTCTCTGGTGATCGACGCCAGCGACTCGGTCTTTGCGCCGCCCGCCGGGAGTGCTTTGCTGACCTTTCAAGACCCGCCCGACGAAGGCTGGCTGCAATCGATCGCCTGGCGCGGACAGGGTTCGGTGGTCCTGCCGGGAGTGATGTTCGCGGCCGGGCTGGATCGAACCGGCGTACTTCGTCCTGTAGCTGAAGAGGGCTTAAGCGTCGCCGGGCTGGTGCGCGGCGCGGTGGAATTCGCTGGACCGGCGAAATCCAACCCCGCGGCATCCGAAATCGTGCGCTGGCAGGTCCCTTTGATCGCCGATCACCCGCCGGGCATCGATGCGCAACGCCTTCACGACACAACGGGCCCGGTCACAATGGCCGAACGCCCCTAGTCGATTTCCTACCGCCGACCTGTTTGACCTTGGCCGTTTTGTGACCTAGGGTTCTGTTGGGTCGCCAAATCGGCACTCGTCTTCCTAGCAATTCTGCACCGTCGTCGCGGCCAGGTGACTGGTATGAAAACCACCGTCCTCCGCTTCCTGCAAGCCGACGAAGCTGCCACCGCGGTTGAATATGCCGTGATGCTCGCCATGATCCTGATTTCCGTGATCGCGGCGATCGGCCTGGTCGGCATGCAAACCGGCGGCATGTGGGGCAATATCGACGGCGAGCTCGACACCCACGGCTTCGGTGCGTAGTCGCGTTCGCCCCGCGAGACGTCCGGCTCAACCCCCTTGGGCCAATCGCTGTCCGCGTTCGTAAAGCAACAGCGCGGTGAGCGTTTTTGCGTCTTGAATTTCGCCCCGCGCTACCAGGTCCCAGACTTCCGGCCAGCGGAGCACCTGGCGCTCGATGTCCTCGCCGGCCTCGGTGCGGGCCTCGCCCTCGGCCAAATCCTCGGCGACGAACAGATACATCCGCTCGGTCAGGATGCCCGGCGAGACGTAGAATTCGGCCAAGGGCTGCCAGCGTGCCGCCCGATAGCCCGTCTCTTCGAGGAGTTCCCGTTGCGCGGTGACCAGCGGCTCCTCGCCCGGTTCCCGCGTGCCGGCAGGAATTTCCCAGAGCTGCTGATCGACCGAAATCCGGTAATTGCGGATCAGGCACACCCGCTGGTCGTCGACCAGCGGCAGAATCGCCACCGCGCCCGGATGGACGACGGTTTCGCGCTGATAGAAGCGTCCCCTCCGATCGGTGGCCTGCCGGCGCACGACCCGAAATCTCGGCGTCGACAGGAGTTCTTCGTCTGCTGGCACGGCCTTTCCTCTGCACGCTTCGTTGTTCGCCTGCAACCTCACTGCTAACATAACGAGTAGGATTTCGTCCGGCCAATCGTCGACAATGCCATGCGCGACGTACTCAGTTGGAGCTTGAGCCTTGGTCGCTGGGCCGGATTGGGCTTGCGGATCCATGTCTCGTTTTTGCTCTTTGCGGTGCTCGCTCTCTACCTGAGCAGCCGCGATCCCCAGCGAGACCTGGTCCTGTACGCACTCTCGGCGCTAGGGGTCTTGCTGCTCAGCGTCTTGTTGCACGAGTTGGCCCATGCGGTCGCCGCGCGCAGGCTCGGCGGCCGCGCCGACCAAATCATTCTCTGGCCCCTGGGCGGGCTGAGCTGGATTACGGTACCCGTCTTGCCGCAGCTTGAGTTGCTGATGTGGCTAGCCGGCCCTGTGGCGAACCTGACGATCTGCGTGGTGCTGTTGCCGGGCGTCTTTTTTGCACAGTTGAGCCCGGCCACGGTCTTAAACCCGTTGAGCCCGCCGGTGCCGGTCGGCTCCCTCACAGGCCCGGACATTCTGGCATTGGTGTTCTGGATCAACTGGACGCTGCTGATCGCCAATTGTCTGCCGGCGGCTCCGCTCGACGGGGGTCGGGTGTTGCGCGAGTTGCTCCGGCCCAAGTTGGGCTATCGATCGGCCGTACTGGTGGTCACGCGCGTCGCCCAGGTCACGGCCGTCTCGATGGGTGTGCTGGGGGTGCTGCTGCACGAGCGGTATCAATTCGCCTGGTTGCCGTTGGTGTTGTGCGGGATCTTCCTGTTCTTCAGCGCCAAGCAGGAGTTCGAGCGCTACCGCGAGCGTGACAGCGACGACAACGCCTTCGGCTACGATTTTTCACAGGGCTATACGAGCCTCGAACGCTCGTTCGAGCCGCCGGCGCGGGCCAAGGGACCGGGACCGATTCGCGCCTGGCTCGAACGCCGCCGCGACGAGCAGCAGCGCCGCCGTCGCGAACTGGAAGCGCTCGAGGATCGCCGGGTCGACGACATCCTCGCGCGGCTTTCCGAGACCGGCATGGACGCGCTGTCGCCCGACGATCGGGCCTTGCTCAACCGCGCCAGCAAGCGCTATCGCAATCGCGCCGGCCGTTAAAGCCGGTACGACACCAACGGGTCGCTCCCGCCCTGTTCGCGGGCAATCCTTCCAACCGTCGTGAACAGCACGGCAGGTCCTAAGAAACCGTGCTCATTGCATCATCCAGTTGCTCGTTCCGTGCCCTCAGGCACATTGCGTAGTACGTTTCTATTGCGTTGGGGCGCGGTATCGAGAGGTACTTAGCAAGGTACGGTTCACGAGAAATGGCCTCCACCGTCGACATCCTTGACGAGGACATGACGCTCGAGCGTGCCGAAGCGTCCATCCACGATCGCGCTGCTGAAGTCGCCAGCGCCCTGCGGCAATCGCTGAAGACCAAGGTCGTCGTCTGCGATGGCGTCACCGGGGAACCGCTTGTCAATCGCCACCGCGGGCGGATCGCCGAGCTGGCTCCCTTGATCCAAGAAGTGGCCTCGCGCCATAAGAACGAATTCATCTGGGAGGACGAGCCGGCGCTGCTGATTGCGATTCCGCTGGCCGAGCGCCATCGGGCACCGCTGGTGGCGGTTGCGCCGTTCCTCACCTCCGAGGTTCGCGCGAACCATAGTTTGGCCGCGCTCGGCGAAATGCTGGGCTGGTCGCCGGAAGAACTGACCGCCTGGTCGAACGAACAGGCGCCGGTGCAGGCTGCGGCCATCTTGCGGATCGTGGAGCTGGCCGTCGGACAATGGGCCGCGCATGAGCAGATCGCAGCCCTGCGGCGCGAGTCGGCCTCGCTATCCCATCAAATCGCCGCCACCTACGAAGAAATCAGCTTCATCTACCGGCTCACGCATCGCCTGAAGATCTCGGCCAACGACGAAGAACTCGGACGCCAGGTGCTCGAGTGGCTCGGCGCGGTCATTCCTGCACGCGGCTTTGCCCTGCAGTTCATGCGGCCGCTCGATCCCGATTCGCCGCAATACACGCCCGAGGACCCCCCGGCGTTTATCTCCAGCGGCCATTGCCCCTGCGACGCCGAGCAATTCGCGCGGCTCGTCGCCCGCCTCGACCTCGGCAAGACGAATCGGCCCTTCGTGGCCAACGGCGCGCGGGCAGCGGAGCTGAGTGTCGACGGCATCGAGTTGCAGTCGCTGATCGTCGCCCCGCTAACCGAGGGCGACTTGTCGTTCGGCTACCTGGCCGCCTTCAACCATCATGACGATGGCGAGCTGGGCACTGTCGAAGCCAATCTGCTGGGCTCGATCGCCACGATCCTCGGCATCCACTCGAGCAACACCGAGCTGTACCGACAGCAGGCCGAGCTCATGGCCGGGATCGTGCGCGCGTTGACCTCGGCGATCGACGCCAAGGACCCGTACACGCACGGCCATAGCGACCGCGTGGCGCGAGTGGCGGTCCGCTTGGGACGCGAATTGGGCTGCGACGCCCAGACCCTCAAGACAATCTACCTCGGCGGCCTGTTGCACGACATCGGCAAAATCGGCATCAGCGACGCCGTGCTGGCCAAGCCCGGCAAGCTCAGCCCGGAAGAGTACGAGCACATCAAAACGCACGTGGAGATCGGCTACAACATCCTCGTCGACCTCCGCAAGCTGGGGCAGATCCTGCCCATCGTCCGTCATCACCACGAGGCGTTCGACGGCACGGGCTATCCCGACGCGCTGCCGGCACACAACATTCCGTGGTTGGCACGAATCGTCGCGCTGGCCGATGCCTTTGACGCGATGGGCAGCGACCGCCCATACCGCAAAGGCATGCCCGAAACGCAGCTCGACTCGGTACTGCGTTCCGGCCGCGGGAAGCAGTGGGATCCCGACGTGGTCGATGCCTTCTTCCGCATCCGCGACGAAATGCGCGCCATTGCCCAAGACACGACCGATCCGATCGGCCCGTTGCCGCTGCCGCATTTCGGCTAGTCGGCCCGCCGTCCCGGCCACCAGGCATCGAGCCGTTGCCGGAGCTCGGCCACTTCGCGGGGAAGCTGCTCCGCGAGATTGGTCTCCTCGCGCGGATCGGCTTCCACGTCGTACAGCTCGACTTTGGCCGCCGGTTCATTGACGGCATCGGGCACGATTAGCTTGCGCCGCCCTTGAACGATCCAGCGAAAGCGTAGATTCTCCGCAGGATCGTCGAGCGACTGGGCGGTGTGTAGCAGCACCTCGCCGAAGATCGCGTCGCGCCGTTCGACGGCGGCCGCGTCGAGCAGATCGACGCCTGAGCAGCCCGCCGAGGGCATCACACCCGTCGCTGCGGCAATCGTCGGCAGGACGTCGAGCGAACTGACCGGCTGCGTCACCCGGCGGGGCGCCGCCCGGCCGGGGAACCGCACCACGATCGGCGTCCGCAAACCGCCTTCATAAGGCGATTGCTTCGAGCGCGGGGCATAGCGGTCCGCAGCGGGATCTTGAATCCAGCCGTTATCCGCCAGGTAGATCACGAGCGTGCGCTCGGCCTCGCTGTGCCGTGCGACCAGGTTCAGCAGCTCGCCACAGGTCTCGTCGAACCGCGTAATGTTGGCCCAATAGCGTGCCACTTGCTCGCTCGGGGCGGCCTCGCGGTACGATTCGACCAGCTCGGCCCGGGCGTCATGCGGCTGGTGCGGCAGCATCGGCGCATACCAGAGAAAAAAGGGCTTGTCCGTGGCATCGGTAGCATCGAGAAACTCGGCAATTGGCGCCAGTGTCGAACGCCCGATGGCGAGCCCCGCGTCGCCATGGCGGCCGCCGCGTGCTTCGTCGCCGTGGGTCATGCCCTGAGTAAAGCCCCCGACCCGGTAGCCCCCCTGCCACCATTTGCCCGTCTGCAGGCTTTCATATCCCAGGGGTGCCAGCAGCCGCGGGATCGTTGGCAAGCGCTCGATTGCCGCGTTGAGAACCGCCCTGCCACGCACGAATGCCGCCGAGCGCTGACGCTGCCGATCGGCGGCAGCGGTGCCCGGGGGCGGGTCGTTGCAAACGATGCCGTGTTCGTGTGGGTACAGTCCGGTCAGGATCGACGCCAGGCTCGGAGCGCAGAGCGAAGCCGGGACATAGCCGCGCTCATAGACCAGGCTTTCCGCGGCCAGCCGATCGAGCTGGGGGGTGCGAATGTGCGGATGCCCCATGAAGCCGTAGTCTGCCCAGTGGTGGTCATCGGCAATGATCAGCACCACGTTGGGCAGGCGGTCTTCGGCACGGAGTTTGCCCTTTGTCGTGGCACTAACAGCCAGCACCCCGATAAGCCCGTAGAAGCTGACCATCCATGCCGGATTTCCTGCTCGAATCGACTGCATCTTCCACATTTTGCCCGGTTGTAACGCTGGGTCGTACCAACTTGAGACGGCAGCGCCGCGAATACGCTACACTTCCAATGGCTTCGGCCGTGGGACGTGTGCCCTCGGCTAAGACTCGTCTCCACCACCTTGCGGAATTAGTTCTGGCGCCGTTCGGCGCCGGCACCGCAACGAGGCTCGCTCAGCAAATGTGTCTGCCGCGCCAGGCTCGCCACAGCCGCCGGGCGTTGCGCACCTGCGCAACGGTTCTCAACGCTTCGTTGCTGCTAGGGGTGATCGTAAGCTGCGTATCGAGCGCAAGCCAGGCGCGGGCAGCAGAGTCTGCCGCGCGGCCCGACGCGAGCATCGGGGTGCCGCCCGGCGATTTGCACCCGCAGGCGGGCGAACATCCGCTCGCTCCGCTGGTTCGCTGGGGACGCGAAAGCCTTCCGGCGCTGCGCTCGATCCAGGACTACACCAGCACCTTCGTCAAACGCGAACGGATCGACGGCCGCCTGGGCCAGCACGAGTATTTCGAGCTCAAGGTCCGCCAGCAACCCTTCAGCGTCTACGTCGGCAAATTGGGCCGCGACCAGCAGAAGACCCAGGAGTCGATCTACGTCGAGGGGGCCAATCGGGGCATGATGTGGGTCCACAGCGAACGCTACCGCTACTTGGGTACGTTGTCGCTGTATCCGGACTCGCCGCGCGTGATGCGCGAAAGCCGGCACCCGGTCACCAGCGCCGGCATCGTCAACCTGGTCGAACAATTGACCACGCTCGGCGAGGCTGAGATCAAGGCGGGCCCCTGCGACGTGCAGGTCATCGAAGATACGAAGATCAACGGCCGTCCGTGCCTGTGCGTCGTGGCCCGGCACGACGAGCAACGTCCGGGTGTAAGGTTTCACCTGGTTCGCGTGTTCATCGACCGCGAATTGAACGTGCCCGTGCGCTATGAATCGTATTGGTTTCCCGCACAGCCCGGCGGCAAGCCGGCGCTGCTCGAGGAATACACCTATCTGAACTTGCAGTTCAACCAACAACTTTCCGGCGCAGCCTTCGATATCGCCAACGGGGCCTATCGCTTCCCGCCGCTTGAGGATCAGCCGGTCGTCGCGCAAACGCAAGGCGACCGCGAGCCGGCTGCCAAACGTCGCGCCTTCAAGACGGTCGGCGACGGCCATCCTTTGCGCCCGGTGTTGGCCTTGCTCGAACAGGCCGACGACGAGTTGCAAGCGATCGGCCAGTACGAATGTCTGCTGACGATGCGCCAATCGCGGGACGGGCGTCTGCAGCCCTACCAACACCTGCTGATCAAGCAGCGGTTGGCCCCCGAGGGGCTCTACATGCGATTCCTGGGCCCTGGCGAGCCGCGCGGGCGTGAGGTCCTGGCAGCCGCGGGCAAGTTCGACGAACAGTTGCTGCTCGGCGAAGACGGCGCGACCGTGTCGTCGCCCAAGCGCGTCGCCCCGGGCAGCGCCGAAGCACGCGAGGGTCTGCGTCGCCCCATCAACGAATTGACGATGTCGGCCATCGTCCGTTCGTTCCGTGAGCAATGCGAACGCGAAACCCGATTTGGCGAGTGCAACGTCTACTACCTCGAAGAGGTGCTGCTGGACAAGCGGCCCTGCATGTGCGTGGTGGTGACCCACCCCATGGCGCGAAAGAGCTTCCGCTTCAACGAGCTGCGGTTCTACTTCGACCGGGACCACAACCTGCTGACGCGCGTCCAGGCCTACGATTGGCCGCGCTCAACCGGCCAATTGCCGCAGCTCGTCGAGGAATACAACTTCCGCAACGTGCAGCGGCAGCCGGAGCTGATCGACCTCGACTTCGACCCGGCCAACCCCGAGTACGGCTTCAGCCGCACGCCGCGGCTGGGAAAGCTGGACTAACCAGGAAATCTCGGGGCCCACTCAGACTTGGAGCTTGAAAGTTTTCTGCGATCGCCAGGCTGGCGTAACAATCGGGACGGACCCTACGCTTGCAGAGATAGCTACGACCGTCACCCCAGACCCTAGTGAGAGCAAGACCCATGCGTACCCTGATTCTGATCGCCGCCGCCCTGGTCGCCGTAGGTTGCCTGACGAGCCCAGCCTCGGCTCAAGTCGCCGTTTATCGCGGGCCCTATGTGACCTATAGCCCCGTGACGGCGGCTCCGGTCCCGACCGTGAGCTACTACGCCCCGGTGCCGACGACGACGTATTACGCCCCCACGACGTCCTACTACGCACCGACGACGACCTACTACGCACCGACGACTTCGTACGTGGCCCCCGCGCCGGTCCCGACGGTGAGCTACTACGCCCCGACACCGACGGTCACCTATTTGCCTGGCGTCTATCCGGTGCGCTACGGCGTGTTCGGCATGCGGCGCGCGTACATGCCCGGCTACGTGCCGGTCGTGTCTGGCTGGTGAACCGCGAGCGCAGCGACCAACCCGATCGATGCTCGAGGCAAGGAGACGCGACGTTCAAGCCGCGTTCTTCTTGCTTCGCGTCGTTGGTGGCGCGGCCGAGTTGCGATAGGGCGCGGTCATCAGGTGGATCGCAGCGGTCAGGCTGTGCATTGCCTCTTCCAACTGATTGGATTCGCGCAAGACACGTAGATTGTCGGCCAACGTGGCTTGCAGTTCGGTCATCCGGCCGTCGTTGCGGCTCAACTCGACCAACGAATCGGTCAGCCTTGCCAGGCCGTCGCGAACCTCGGCCAATTGCCGCGCCGCGATCAGCGACTGGGCCTGCTGTTCGTCGCGCCGTTGTTCGACGGCCGCCAACAGTTGCGCGAGCCGCGCTTCGCTGGCCGTCTCGCGGGCCTCGAGCTGTTCCTGCAGACGCGCGTGCGACTGTTCCCAAAGCTCATGTTGCTGCTGCAGGCGTTGTTCGGCCTGCTGCTGCCAGGCGGTCAGGGCCCGGGTCATCGCGGCCTGTTGCTGCTGGCTAAGATCGCCGATCGTCGCAAACAGCGCCTTTCCGGTCGCGTTGAGCGAATCGAGATAGGGGGCCATGCTGGCGTCGGCCACCTCGAACCGGTGAAGCAATTCTTCCTCGACCAGTCGATCGACTGCCCGGACCTGTTCGCGCTCGGCGCGTTCGCACAGGAACAGCACCAACATCGTCGCGATCGAACAGGCGATGGCGGCCGTCGTCGTGTTGAAGGCCGTACCCATCTGGCCCACCACGCTCGAGAGCTGTTCGTTGATCTTGTCGAACGAGATGCCCGACAAGGCCGTGCCGAAGTGCACCACGGTGCCCAAGAAACCCAACACCGGCATCACCCAGCAGACCAGCCGCGCCAGGCCGTAATGGGCATGGGTGCGATCTTCGTCCTCGTCGGCCAGGCTGCGCAAATACTGATCGAAGTCGGCGGCCGATCGCTTGTCGGCCACGAATTTCAGTGCCCGTGAAAGCCGCTGTCCCATCCGCGATTCCAGCAGCCAGGAGGGCTGCGATTGCACGGTCTCGAGCAGCGCGGCGGCTTCGCTCGCGGGCCGCAAGCCTTGCCGCGCCGGCAGCCAATCGTGGCGCAAGGCCATGTGCTCGCGCGGCAGATTGAGCGCGCGCAACAGCAGGTCGGCCAGGCCCCAGATGAAGAAGCCGACCACGACGTACTCGACGGCATGTTCGGTCGTATAGCGATACAACACCGTGTGGCGCAACGGCTCGCGCTCGACCGCCACATAAAAAGCCACGGTCAGGCCTGCCGCCAGGATCATCGACAGATCGAACGGCAGCTTGCGCGACGGCTTGCGTTGAGTTACCTGCGGCTCGTCCATGAGTCACCCTTGCTTCGCGGCGAAACACCACACCTTCGAAACGCGGCCGCTCCACCATGCCCCGCGGGGGGCCGGCGCGCAGCGGGACCAAGAAGGTCGATCGGGCGAGGCTTATAGCGTCGTTTCGCCGACGGCGGCAATCCCAAAGGTCGCTCTTCGCTGGCACTCCTAGCTGCTTGCAGTAAAGTAGGCCGACCGCGGGCCATTCGTACCCACGCTCCTGAACGCCTCGATGCCGAAGCAGCCCAAGCCCAACAAGACCGCCGCCAGGCAACCGGTCGCCGCCGTGCCTGTAGCAGCGCCGGTCGATCGGCGGCGCACCGCGCTGCTCGTCTGCGGCATCGTCGGCCTCGGCGTCGCGGTCATGCTGCTCGTCCACAGCCACTATTGGTCGGCCGGGCCCTTCTTCGACGATTTCGACCATCGCGGCATGTTGCGCGAGGTCGACGCGGGCGAGCGCACGCTGCCCGAATTCTTGTTTCAGCTCCACAACGAGCATTTCTTGCCGGCGTGGAAGCTTTGGTATTTCGGCATGTGGCGCTTGTCTCGCCATGATTTCACCGTCTGGCACATCGCCATGTCGTTGGCCCACCTGGTCTCGGGCCTCTGCCTGTTCGTCGTGTTGCGGCACTACCTGCAACATCCCGTCGCGGCCGGCGTAGGCACCTGCTTGTGGCTGGTGGCCGCCATCGGCGGCTTCGAGAACCCGCTGCTTTGGATCGGCGCCTCGCACCTGTCGATGGCTCTGGCCTGGGTGCTCGCCGCCGCGGCCTGCGTCACGCGATTGAATCGACCGCGCGCCGCGTTGGCATTGGCTGCGATGGTCGCCTGCATGGCGTTGGCCGTGCTCACGATGGGCACGACCTGGTTGATGCTGCTGGCCTTGCCGGTCCAGGTCGTGCTGCTCGAGCGGCCGGCATCCCGGACCGCGGCAGCGCCCAACCGCTGGCGGGTCTGGGTGGGAACTTGGCTCGCGACATTCGTCGCCTTGGGGGCCTGGACATTGCCCATGGCGGCGCACACCGCGGGCGCGGATGCCGCGCGACGCGACCCGGCGGCTCTGGTCGAGGCCCTGGCCCGTGCGTGTGCCAATCTCGAATTGGCCTGGTCGCGCCTCTTAATCGGCTATCGCTCGGTGCCCGACTTCGCGCGGTTGGCAACCGAGGTCGCCATCGTGTCGTTCGTCTTGGTCGGGGCCTTGATCGTCTTGCGTGCGTCCTGGCGGCGGCTGCTGGCCGGCTTTGTCCTGGTGTTTCCGTTTGTCGTGCTCTGCCAGCTCGCGCGACTGAGTTTTCCATGGCAGAGCGTGCTCGATTGGGGCCGCTACAACTATCTGCCGACGCTGCTGGGATGCATCGTGGCCGCCGAAATTTGCGAGGCCTTGTTGCGGCGGTTTCAAGGGACGGGCCGCTACGTGCTCGCCCTGGCAATCACTTTGACACTGACGGTCGCGACCATCAGGCAACTCGAGCTGGCCCGCGACAGCTCCGAGTTGTTCAACACCATCGAGCAGCGGATCAAATCCGAGGTCCACAGCCGCCGCGCGGCGATGCAGCGCTTGACCGAACAAGCCCGCCGACAGGGACGTCCGGTCCGCATGCTCGAGTTCCCGCTTGCCTGGCCCTACCTGCCCTATCTGTCGACGTTGGTCGACCGACTCGAGGACGAAGTGGAAGGCAACGTGCAGGTCTCCATCGCGCGCGCCTACACCGCGGACGATCTGGCGTATGCCCGCCAGACGCTCGGAGCCCTCCAGGGCGATCCGGTCGTCGATCAATGGGCCCAATTCTTGGACAAGACGGCCGCCGCGGCTCAATCGCTGCGCGCCCGCGCTGCCGCGACGGGACCGCCGGCCACGGTGCCCAACGGCACGATCGCCTATTCCCCGACGGCGTCGTTGAGCGTCGAAGAGTTCCTGGCCATTCACTACCCTGGCGGTCTGCCGGGCCTGAAAGTCGTGCATCGCACCGCGGTCACCCAAGGATCGGCGCCCTGACGCTCGCCATCCACCCGCTGAAGATGGTATTCACGACGCGTGAATACCCAATGGCATGTTTTGTGCACAGAGCAGGCCCAAGCCGGTCGTGTCAGGCGGTTGCACGGCGGGTCGCCGTTCATTCGCCAGCTACGCGCTTCCCATCGACGATCCTCGTGGCCAGCTCGATCGACTCGGCAGCGGGGTCGATCAGATACATCCACGTCTCTAGCTTGTCTCCTCGTCGAGCTGCCCTGCCACCTTGGGCCTGTCGTGGCGAGGCGTACACGATCAGCACCAGCTTGTCCCGCAGCGCTACCAGTTGTGCCGGCACACTGACTGGATCGTTCGGCAGCGGCAAGTCTGTTCCCAAATCAACCATCTTCGTCACCGCGCCGTTAGCGTTCATTTGGACCAGCTCGGCCGATCCGTGCCGGCCGAATCTGTCTCGATCCACGCCATAGATCATGTCGTCATGCTCGCTGTAGGCGATGGCCGCGTAGTCGTGGTTGTCCAATTCGCAAATCACCGACCACTTCTTCGTCTCGATCGAGTATTCGTACAAATAACCCGCGCCTCCGAAGGTGGCGATGAGCACACGTTTACGTTTGCGGTCGTAAGTGATGCCGTTTGGCCAACTCAACTTGGGCGCGTCGAAGCCCATGTCCAGGACTTTGGCGTTTGCCAGGGCTGCATCGATCTCGACACAGTCGTGTGACGAGAGCCCGAAATACGCTTGAGCTTCTGCCACACGGGTGAGCCGAACGACCCGTTGCGGCAGTGGCTTGAGCGACTCGGCGATCGGCCCCTGGAGAGTGAATTCACCGTACGAGGCACCAAAGGCAATGGGCCCCGGCTGGGTAAAACGCAGGGCGAAGAATCGCTCCTTCGCCAACGCATCCTGCGGGTTCTTGGCCGCGTCTTCCTCGGGTTGATCAGCCGGGGGTGCTGCGTCTGCCGGCGCCGCGGCAGCCATGATCGCATTCAACGCCTCTTTGGAAGTTGGGCTGACGCAGGCATATCGCGCCGTCAGCGTCACTCGATGCGCCGCAGGTTCGATGAAGTAGATGCGCGATTCCAGCTTGTCGGGCCAAAGCGCGCTGGGCAGGCTGGCTGCAATCCAAGCGACTCCGCCTTCGACCACGACCAATTGATCATGGCGTTCCACAGGACCACCGCCGTCGGGCCTGCCCATCCCGTCGCCGCTCTGGATCAAAGGCAGCGTGCTTAGCACGGCTCCGGCCGCGTTTCGTTCCGCGAAAGTGAGGAGCCGACCCTCCCCTCCCAAGGATTCTTGGATCGTGTAGAGCTTGCCAGCCGCCGGGTCGAAGGCCGCTGCGCCAAATGCCGGGACCGAATTCAATTTGCGTTGCGTCCACTTCATGGACTTACCGTCGTACGTTCCCCAGGCCAATTGGTCCTGTGTAAACAGTACGTTGAGCTGGTCCGCCGCCGGGTCAAACCACATCGTGTGATACCTGGGCGATGCGGTATCGGCCATCTTGCCGAGCGGCTCCCCATGCTTCAGTTCCAGATCGAATTTCAGCAGCCCTTCACGGTTCAAGACAAAGACCGCGTTGGCGTCCTTGGCCAACAGCGCCTGCTCGCTGCCGTCGGGCAAGCGCTGCGCCTTTTTCCAATCAGGCCCTGCCAGTGTGAACTCGCAAAGCCAGGGATACGGCGGCAAATGACGCTCAATAGGAGCACCCCCTTGCGGCACGACGTGCACGGCGGAAAAGCGCAGTCCCGCGCGACCGGCGGGCATTGTCGGCACAGGGAACTCCGGCTTCAGACGCGGGTCGTCGTCGACCTTGTCGGCCACGAACGGCTTGTCAAGATCGGCTCGATATCCTCCGTGGAAACTCGAAATCGGTAACCCGGTGACACGCGGAAGCGCCGCCGCAAGGACGCGAAACTCGTCGCTGGCGACAGCGTAACAATAACCCAGTCGCTCACCAGCAGTGTTCGCCGAGCCAGCCACGGCCTCGGCTGCCGGAGTGACCGGGACCTCTTCCGGCTTGACCTCGGCGGCTTGCTGGTCGTAGCCGGCAAGAATGACTCGCTCGAGCGTCGTTGCCGGCGTGGCTTCGATGTTCCATAGCACCCGCTCGTATGCGCAACAATACAGGATTACGCGTTTCCCGGGTCGATCGACGCGGACGGCGGCACGGCCGCCATGAATCGTCGTGCCAGTTTTCGTGTCCCCTTCGTAGACCCCTACGACGTGCAATTCACGATCGTCGCCCACGGCCACGCGCGACAAGAACCACACAACAACGAGCGCGGGCGACATGAAACAGCAAGTGCGTCGAAATGTAGACATGCGGCTCCCCCTTTTGGTCGATGCCGACGCGATCACCAACCCGGCGACCTCGACGCTACATCTGCAGACATACCCCCACAAGCCCCTGCCCCGCCGCAAGAAACTAGGCCCGCCAGGATTCGAACCCAATTCGCCAAGCGATTGCGGCGCAAGCTACTTACAACAATCGCCCTCGGCGAGCGCTGCGGAATCCGACGTAAACGGCGCACGGGCGGTGCAGCCTGGCGACAATCAACCGGCGGCGGATCGGCCCTTGCGGAGCGAAGTGCTGGCGTTGTGCCTTCGTCAGGCACCCGATGATGCGGTGAACCTGGCCATCGTGTTCGAGCTGTGGCCCAAGCTGCCGGCGGCTGCGCGGCGCGACATACTCGACCGGGCTAATGCCTCTGTGCCCACACGGCCGGATCGGTGACGGCCAGGGTCCTTCCGCGCCGCGGACCTGCGGGCGCTCGCCGTGACATCGCGGGGGTTTTGTCCGTGCGCGGGCCAAATCTCGAGAGTAAGTAAACGCGCACGCCTCGTCCCCTCGCGCAAGACGACGACGAACCCGCGATTTCACCCTGTAGGCCAGCCCGGCGCTAACGCGGATCATCTGAGGCGGGACCCTGATGCAACGCCGATTGCATGCCATGCGCCTGGATTGCGCCTTTTGCAGGGCCCCGGTGGGCGGCACCCCCGGGGAAGGACCCGAAGCGCTCGCGGCCGGGCCCTGGGGGGAGGGCGGTCGAATAGCTACGACCGCATGAGCGGAGACCGCCTCCCCGGCGCGCACATTTGCCCGCGGGTTTTTGGTTTTTGC